>CAUUFG010000126.1:0-2552 GCA_963544335.1 uncultured Campylobacter sp. | reverse complement strand
CATAAAATAGCCTTAAAACCTTTGTATATCACGACGTTTTCGACAAACGCGCGCGGATTTAGCGTGTAGCCTTCTTCTATTTTTCGATTAATTTTGTCTTTAAAATCACTAGAAACTAGCGCAATAATCTCTTTATCTTTTAAAATTTTATAGCCTTGTTTGTTCTTTTTGGCGCAAATTTCGCACTCATCGCCAGCAAAAACGCTGATTTGTTTTAAATTATCTTGCGTAAATTCGGCACTTAAATTTATATCGCGCAGTGTCATTATCATCGCGATTTTGTCTAAAATTAGTTCGCCATTTACGTGATAAATCTCATCAAATTTAGGCTCAAACTCGGCAAAATTATCGCAGTTATCATATATGCAAAGCGCCGATTTTGCGCGGGTAATCGCCACATAGTGCAATCTTTTTTCAAACTCATCGCGCTCATATAAAAACCTCTTTCGCACAATAACATAAACACTATCAAATTCCTTGCCTTTTGCTTTGTGCATCGTGCTAAGCGTGACTTTGGCATTACTTTTTTCAAACTCTTCAAATGAAATTTGGGCTAAATATTCGCTAAATTCTAGCTGTATAAACTCGCTTTTTAGATCAAATTCTTGTTTAAATTTCTCGATAATTTCTAGTGCTAATTCAAGATTTTTTGAGCGCGAAAATTTTGTTTTAAACTCATCTACAACCTCATCAAATTTGGCATTTTTATTGTGCAATAAACGCTCAAATTCTATCAACTCGTCTAAATTTTGTAGCCTAAATCCATCTTTATCGCTAATAAATTTGGCGTTTATATCACGCTTTATAAGTGCGGTAAAAATTGTCGCTATTTCATCATTTTCACGCGCTAAAATCGCGATTTTCTCCGCTTTATCGCTCAAAACTCTCGCGCATAAATCATCGATATAATTATCCCCTTTTACAAGATAAATCTGAGCGTTATCAAGCTTGTGGGCGAGTAAATTTTCAGACTTTTGGCGAGAGTTAAATTTGGCGCGAAATAGGTTTGCAAACTCTACTAAATTTTTGCTAGAACGATAATTTTTCAGCAAATTATAAGAGCTAAATTTCTTTGCGTTATCGCTAAAATATTTGCCAAAATTGGCGATATATTTAGGATCTGCGCCAGCAAAACCATTAATACACTGATCATCGTCCCCGACGGCTATTATTTTGCACTCATCAGATATTTTATTGTAGATTGCGCAGATAAAATTAAATGATTTTTCGTTTATATCTTGATACTCATCGATCACGATCGTATCGATAAATGGCAGTTTAATCTCATCTGAATTTAGTTTTTCGCTCGCATTAACCAGCACTTTTTCAAGCTCTTTTTCATCGCTAAATTTGCGCCCTAAAAGCTCAAATGCAAACGCATGAAATGTCATTATCCGCATCTCATACGCCAAATTTCCGATCAACTTATAAAGCCTATCACGAAATTCGCCAACCGCCGTGCGCGAGTGAGCTAACATCAAAAAATATGCGCATTTTTTGCGCTCAATCGTAACCAAAGAGGCGATTTTATGCACTAAAGTTTTTGTTTTTCCGCTACCAGGTCCTGCTAAAACCATAATCGCATCGCTATCTTTATCATCTATTATTTCGCGCTGACTTTGATTTAAATCGCCAAAAATTTTAGCTTGAATATCGGGCGAAACGGGATTTGCAATCACCTTTTTATCAAATTTATACTTGCTAATAAAATCATCAAATTTCAGCGTAAAATAATTGATCGCGAAATTTTGCGCCAAATTTTCATCTGTTTTAACAAACTCCAAAAACCTCATTTGAATATGCAAATTTGAGCTTTTTCGCTCATAGTATTTTGCTAGGCTCTCATCGTAAAATTCACGCTTATACGGGCGTCCAGACTTGATGAAAAAATTGTCTAATTTTTCGATATTGTAGCTTTTATAATATATCAATCGCCCTTTTTGTAGTTTAAATTGTTGCAAAATTTCGTGCATGTAGACAAGGCAGTGATGCAGGGCGTTTATGGTAAATGGCGTCTTTTTGTCTTTGTCTATCTCTCGTTTTAGTTCGCTTGTTTTTACCTCGCATTCTAAGGCCTTTTCATCAAGGTGCAACACGATAAAATTCAACACTTTTTTGCAAATCATTTGGCGCGTTTTTATAATTTTTTTAAGAATATCTTTTTCATCTATTTGTGAGTAGCACTTAAATTTGTGAATTTTAACTTCAAATTTTACAGGGCGAGATGAGAGTTTATTAAGACGATAAAAACTGCTTATTATCTCTTTGCTATATTTTGGATCTACATCTTCTATTTCGCGCAAATCAAACTGCTCATTGTCTATTAAATACTCTAAAATTTTATTCTCTTTTTGTATTTTATTATCAAATTCTTGAATGACATTTTTATTGATAGCGACACCAATATCCGCATCATCATCGATTAAACCTTGCTCTTTTCAGATATGCAAAACTTCGAATATATCGCCCTTTGATAGATTTGCAGCCTGGGCTAAATCCCACGCGTCAATCGGTTCGACTTTTGATTTAGAGATCAAATTTTGCATAATTAA
>CAUUFG010000125.1:0-2637 GCA_963544335.1 uncultured Campylobacter sp. | reverse complement strand
AAAGACACGGATTATATATGCTTATTTATAAAATTTGGCTTAAAATTTGGGTAAAATTTTAATTAAATATAAACAAAACATTTTGATTATTTAAAATTTGTTTTATTTTTGAAGTATTGCTCGCCAAAGTTGTGGCTATTTATTATATTTGCAATGAAAATTTAAATAAATTAAGATAAAAAGTGCAAGAAATTTAAAAAATATATTTACAAAAGTAAATTTTTAAACAAAAATAAATCGCGCTGGGTTTTGAAAAACTCAACAAATCGTCTAAAAAATCAAATTTCTAAAAATCACAAAATTTAGCCCAAAATTTCAGGCTAAATTTCATAAAAAAGCAAATTTCAACTCTCGTTTAAAAGTTTTGAAATCAAAATATCGCTGTGGTCGGCGTGTTTTTTAAGATTATTGTAAAGTTTGTTGTAATAGGTCTCAAAAATAGCGTGATTATTTATCGGCGCATTTTCGCTAGGTTCGATTTTGTGGTATTCGCCATCGTTTTTCAACTCAAAAGATAGTTGATTATCGCTGATTTGAAGCTCTAAAATATCTAGCAATTTAGCCTTTAATGTATCACTAAAAATCGGCGTCATCAGCTCCAATCTGCGCTCTAAATTTCGAGGCATCCAATCCGCTGAAGCGATATAAAGCTGCGGCGTAGCGTGTTTAAAATAAAAAATTCGCGCGTGTTCTAGATATTTTCCGATAATCGAAATCACGCGAATATTATCGCTCATTCCGCTAATTCCAGGGCGCAAACAACAAATCCCGCGCACGATCAAATCGATTTTCACCCCCGTCGCACTCGCCTCACAAAGTGCCTTTATCATATCGCTATCAACAAGCGCGTTCATTTTGGCGATTATGCGCCCATTTTCGCCCATTTTTGTCTCCTCGCGAATCATCTGCAAAAGACGCTCTTTTATCTGCATCGGCGACATCGAAAGCGTTTGCAAACGGCGATTTTTATTGTAACCTGAGAGAATATTAAAGAAATTTGTCGTGTCTTTTACAAAACGTTCATCACTGGTAAAAAAGCTAATATCAGTGTAAATTTTCGCGCTGTTGCCATTATAATTACCAGTGCCAAGATGCATATAAAATTTGAGTTTATCGCCGTTTTTGCGGATAATTTGCGTAACTTTTGCGTGCACTTTAAAACCAGCAATACCATAAATAACGTGCGCGCCCGCATCTTCTAGCGATTTTGCCCAGTGGAGATTGTTTTCTTCATCAAAACGCGCCTTTAGCTCGACCATTACCGTTACTTGTTTGCCATCGCTTGCCGCATCAATTAGCGCGCCAACTATCGGCGAATTTTTCTCTACGCGATAAAGCGTCATGCGAATAGATATGACTTTTGGGTCTTTGGCGGCCTCTTTTATGAGTTGCGTTACGGGATCAAAGCTTTCGTATGGGTGAAAAACTAGCGCCTCTTCTTTATCGATCGCATCAAACATCGACGTATTTTCGCCAAATGGTGGAAGTGTGTGTGGCGTGTATGGCGGTAGAGCCAAATTTAAAAATGTCTTATTGCTAACCACCTCCCAAAGCGCATCTAGCGCAGTCGGAATCGAATAATGATAAATGTCGCGGTAGAAAATTTTAAGGTGTGCATTTAAAAAATCAAGAAGTTCTGGATCGGTGTCTTTTTGGATTTGCAAACGCACAAACGCGCCTTTTCTACGCAGTTTTAGCCCTTGTTCTAAAATCATCATAAAATCATCGGCTTCCTCTTCTTCGATGATAATATCAGCGTTGCGAGTTACGCGAAATGCCGCCGCTGAGATTAGCTTATAGCCTGGGAAAATCTCTTCTGCATGGCGATGAACGATCGTAGAAATAGGCACGTAAGTATTGTCTGAAATTTTGACAAATCGTGGCAAAACGCGCGAAATTCGGATAATTCCAAATTTGATATTTTCTAGATTATTCTCATCACACAGCTTAACGACAAGACCAAAGCTAAGGTTATTTAGATGTGGAAACGGGTGCGTCGCATCTACTGCTATTGGCACAATCACAGGCAAGATATTCGAGAAAAAAAACTCATCAGTAGCTGCTTTTTCGTCATTATTTAGCGATTCATAAGGCTTGATAAAAAAATTCTCTTTTGCCAAATCATTGATTATTTGTTTGTAATAACTCTCTAATTTTTCAAGTTCGCGCGAAATATAGCCACGAATTTCGCGAAGCTGATCAAGTGGCGTCATCTCATCATTTCCACTTGCGATAACTCCTGCTGCTAAAAGCTGTTTAAGTCCAGCGACACGAATCATATAAAACTCATCCAAATTTGTCGAATAAATAGCGATAAATTTGAGTTTTTCTAATAGCGGAAGTTTTTTTTCACATTGCGATAAAACGCGACTATTAAAGCGTAGCCACGAGAGCTCACGATTGATAAAAATATTGCGATTTTCTTGCATTTTCACTCCTTTGTTAGGCGAAATTATAGCCAATAATCGGCGTAAATTTGATGAAATTGAAGTTTAAAAATCTTTTAATTTTCGCTCAATTTATTGAAAATTTTTATAGTTTGAGTTATTTGAGTTTATTTTTATTTGTGAGGTTTGCTACTGGTGATTTTACCTAATTGTATGTAAGGTGAAATTTTAAATAAAGGAGTAAACCATG
>CAUUFG010000124.1:0-2650 GCA_963544335.1 uncultured Campylobacter sp. | reverse complement strand
CGCCCATATTTATTTTTAAAGGCGATGAGTGGCTACGAAGCAAACAAGAGTTAGCTAAATTTGGTGAGTTTTAGGAGAGTTTAAACAGTCAAAATGGTTAAATTTGGAGAGTTTTAGAGTGACAAGAAATGGGTAAAATTAGCTAAATTCAGATAACAATTGTTTTTGGATACAAAATTTCCAAATTTCGCACAAAAACAAAGGATAAAAGTTGCAATTTTTCTGTCGGAGCTGCATTAAATAGCCAAAATTGCCCGCCAAAATAGTTTATGATATCACCCAAAATAGTGATTTTAGAGGCTTTGCTATCATTTTTGCCTATTATTTTTGGCATATTGTGGATAAGAGCTATTTCAAAGCAAATATAGGGATTATCCAATCAATGAAAAAATAGTTTTTTATTGCACCCAATCTTTAAAATTGATTAGAAAAATTTATTAGCGTGAAAAGCAATGACGCCAACAGCGCAACTTTTTGTGAAACTTTGGGCGATAATGCATATTAATTTACGATACATCGCCCGCTTTGACGCTTAAATTCTCGTTTATTGTATATATCTGACGAATTTCCATTTTTAAACAAGCGTATTGAACAAAATTTGCGCTGGAATTGCTAATAAATCACAAAAGTATCAAATTCATTTATGAGCGAAAATTATCGTTTTTTAGCTTTCAAATTTACAAGTAAAATTTACTCCAAAAATTGCTTAAATCTATAAATTTAAAGGAAAAATTTAAATAAAACTCTTGCCAAATAGCTATTTTTTCATCAAATTTGATACCAAATTTGTCGCGAAAAACGCCGCCGTGGCTATCATCACGATTATCGCGCTCGCGGTGAGATTTGCATAGTAGCTTAGCACCAGCCCGCCGACGCAAAATGTAGCCGCAACCAAACTCGCTATCGCCATCATCGCGCCAAGAGTTTTGGCGAATTTTTCCGCTATAAATGGCGGGATCGTGATAAGTGCCATAATCAAAATGATACCCACGATTTGAATTGCGCTCACGACGCAAAATGTTATCATCGCGATTAGTAAAAGGTAGAATGCGCGCGTGTTTGTTCCCTTTAACAAGGCAAATTCCATATCGAAACTAATCGCGCAAAACTGTCTGTAAAATAGCGTCACAATAGCGATAAATAGGACATCGGCGATTGCTATGAAAATCAGCGTTTCGCGGTTTATCGCCAAAATTGAGCCGAATAAATAACCACTCAAATCGCCCACATATCCAGGCGTCAAATCAATGAAAATAATGCCGATCGCCATGCCTAAGCTCCACAAAATTCCAATTATTGCGTCAAATCGTTCCGAGTTTTTTAGCGTTAAAAAACCAGCAAAAAGCCCTAGTGCTAGGCTAAATACACTCGCTCCTAAAAGTGGCGAAATGCCTAAAAATATGGCGATTCCAATCCCGCCGTATGCTCCGTGTGATAGCCCTGCGCCGATAAAAGTCATCTTGTTTATGACGATTAGCGAGCCAACGACCCCGCACGCAATAGAGACGAAAAAAGCCCCTAAAATTGCGTTTTGCATAAATTCATATTGGATTAATGTTTGCATTTTTACTCTTAGATTTTGAAAATAGGGCGCAAAACTATAAAACACAGCGAAAAAATTTGCACCAAAAATTTAAACTCGGATTTTAGCCAAAATTTGCGGAATTTGACTAGCTTGGCGCAAATTTTAGGTCAAATTTTTATCAATTTTCGCTAAACCGATAAATTTAGTGTCAAAATGTGTGCAAAATACAGATAAAATTCGCGTCAAATTTCGCCAATAAATTCGGCAATACAAAAATAGGTGCAAATTTCACGCTTTTGTCACAAAAAAGCTTTGCAAATGTATCAAATTCGCGCCATTTAAGTGCAAATTGCGCGCTAAAAATCTGCGTAAATTTCGTCGTTTGCACCAAATTTGCAAGTCGCATCAAATTTAGCGCAAAATTTCTTGTTCAATGAAGCTCAAATGGATTTTCTTTTTTAATCTTGGCGATTTTCGTGCAGTTTTAGTATTATCTAAATTTGCTTTTTAGATGAAATAAATTCTCTTTTTATGCCTTTAAATTTATTAGCATAATCCCAAAAATTCTCAATGGTAAATTTTTGGCTACGCATCTTAATTTTTTAAAGGCTCATTTTCAAAATGTTTTTTTGATATCTTGACATAGACCTCTTTATCGCGCGATCATGCCAAACGCCGAGGTTTTATACTTGTTTTTTGTCGTTTTCATTGCAATTTAATGCTTCTTAATCTTTATAATACAAAATGTTTCTCGCGTCAAATTTAACGCATAAATTCGGCTATAGGTCCCTAAATTTAGTGTTTGCAAGAACACTCCTTTAGTGCTAGTTCGACTTCACAGATGTGCTTGTGCTGATTCAATAGATGTTGCAAAAACTCCGTGCTTGTGGCGTTTGCTTTGATTGCGTGTGTCGTGAGTGCACCATTTTCGATGTAGAGCGCTTTTGTTGCGTAGTTTAGCGCCAAATTTGTCTCGTGCGTGACTGATATGATGCCGATGCCACTTTGCCCCAACTCTTTTAAAAGTGAGTAAATTTGAAACTGCCCGCCAATGTCGATATTTGCTAAAGGCTCATCAAGCACAAGCAATTTTGCTTCGCTACAAAGGGCTCTGGCGATATATAC
>CAUUFG010000123.1:0-2693 GCA_963544335.1 uncultured Campylobacter sp. | reverse complement strand
TGTTTGCTAAATTTGGCAAACAAAATTCTTTTGTTAATTGAGATTTAAGCGTTAAAAATTTGTTTGCGAAATTTTAAATTTAACGCAAACGTTCATTTATAATTTTAAATTTCCATCAAATTTGGTTGCAAAATAACTTTCATCATTGCAATGCGCAATTATTAAAAATAAAGCGTAAATCCCTGAAAATGTGCAAAATTACCCGCAATATTAAGACTAAAATTGAACGTAAAATTATCCGCAATTTGACGAAAACGCCACGACAAATTATGATAGCCCACGCGTAAATATGAGCCAAGGCGCGCAAAAATCCACGTGTAAATATCACGCCAAGTAGTGCAATTTTACATTATGTAAAGTGAAGCTAACTCCAGAGTAAAATTTGACACAATCCTGCGCTGACTAGCGTAAGGAAACGTAAATTTTGACACTTTTGAAAATATAAATTTTAGCCCACTAAAAACTAGCATGTAAAATGGCTATTTAAGGCTAAAAAGGCGTGATAAGGCAAAATGAAAAAGACAAGAAATTTAGAAGCCAGAAATAAAAATTGAAAAGCAAAAGTGAACCGGTGTTACTTTTAAACGAAGCGGATCAATTTTTATCCACAAGAATAGAAGGTGGCGCAAACGGCGGAGAAAAAATGCACAATCAGATGCAAAATATTTTCTTAGAGCAGATTGAAAAATTCGAAGGCGTCTTAATAGCGACGACAAATTTTTTGCAAGGGCTAGATAGGGCGTTTTCTAGGCGTTTTGAATACAAAGTTGAATTTACCAGACCGAAATTTGAAGAGCGAGTTTTGATCTGGAGCAATGCATTGGCGTTTGATGCGGATTTTGACGAAAATTTAAGCGTAGAAGAGCTTGCCAAATTTAAACTAAGTGGCGCGCAAATCATGCTTGTGTTAAAAAATACCGCGCTTAAAGTCGCCACACGCGAAGAGGCTATATTTAAATTTGATGATTTTTATAGTGAAATCATACGCGAATTAAATAGCGAATTTGACAACGATGGCAAAAAAAGTCGGATTGATTTAACTTTTTTGTCACCAAATTTGTAATATAAATTTAGTTTATTATTAAATCGTTTTAGTAAATTTTAAAAGTTAAAATCATACTTGTGCACGCATGGTTTTTAAAAAGCTAAATTAAAAAGTTCAAGATGCTTTAAGTAAAGTTATTTTTTGAAGTTGATATATTAAAATAAGCTCTTTAAGTGAATGAGAATTATAAATATAGTTTAAATTTAGTATGCACCGCATTTCATAAGCCTTACCTACAAATACCAAAAGTTTCATCTATTTCATCGGCTTTATATTTTTACCATTTACCTTTTTTATATATTTTTATCTAAATAAAAAGCGTCTTACAGAGGTGGCAAAGGGCTTTTGGTTCTATCGTCTTTATTTTTTTACAGCTAATGTCATTTATCTGCCGCTAATCTTAGGCTCTATGGTCTTTAACTACTGCTTTGGAGTGGAGCTAAACAAAGAGAATAGTAAAATTTCAAAAAAATTTATTCTTATACTGGGCATCGCGGCAAATTTGATGCTGCTTGGATATTTTAAATATTCAGACTTTTTCATAAGCAATCTAAATTTTATCTTTCACACTCAGATAGCTCATTTAAATTTACTATTGCCTCTTGCAATATCATTTTTTACCTTTCAGCAAATAGCCTATCTGGTTGATAGTGCTACAGGGGGGTGCGAAACAGTATGACTTTTTAAACTACTGCTTGTTTGTTGCCTTTTTTCCACAGCTAATCACTGGTCCGATCGTGCATCACAAAGAGATGATGCCTCAGTTTGCAAATATTAGAAATAAAATAATCAACTATAAAAATATAGCAGTTGGGCTATTTATATTTTCAATAGGTCTTTTTAAGAAGGTAGTTATCGCTGATAGTTTCGCTGTTTGGGCAACAAATGGGTTTGATAAAGCTACTACCTTAAATTTATTTGAAGCATGGGCGACTAGCCTAAGTTATACATTTCAGCTCTACTTTGACTTTAGCGGATACTGCGATATGGCTATCGGGGCGGCACTTCTTTTTAATATCAAACTTCCAATAAACTTTAACTCGCCTTATAAAGCCTTAAACATTCAAGACTTTTGGCGCAGATGGCACATAACACTAAGCCGCTTTTTAAGAGACTATATCTATATCCCGCTAGGTGGCAACCGCAAGCTAAGAACAAATGGCAACCTTTATAATAGGTGGCATCTGGCACGGGGCTGGCTGGATATTTGTCTTTTGGGGATTTTTACATGGTGTTGCCTTAGTTATTCATAGAGTTTGGAGCGAACTTGGCTTTAAGATGAATAAAATTTTGGCTTGGTTTATAACATTTAACTTTATAAATATTACTTGGGTATTTTTTAGAGCAAAAGATTGGGACGATGCTTTAAAAGTTTTAAAAGGGATGTTTGGGCTTAGTGGTATAGTTTTGCCAAATTTTTTATTAGCAAAGCTTGGGTTTTTAAAATCTTTTGGTGTAAGTTTTGGTGATTTTATAGCCAGCATTGAAGGAGATAGATATACTTTCCTATATATTGCATCTGGTTTTGTTTTAATCTTGCTTTTCAAAAACTCTGTCGAGAAAACAGCCATATTTAAACCAAGCTACTTAAATATCATATATCTTATATTGATTTTATTGTTATCCTTTTGTTCAATGATCGCTGTAA
>CAUUFG010000122.1:0-2788 GCA_963544335.1 uncultured Campylobacter sp. | reverse complement strand
ACACAACTTCACACAATCGCGGCGCAAAGTAAATTTAGCTAGAAATTTGACTTACATATTTTTCGTTTAAATTTAAAATATAAGTAAATTTCAGCCCTTAAAAAACTAAAATTTACTTTCAAAACAGATACAAATCAAGCGATTTTATCAGGAAAATATCCTCACCAAAAAATCTCAAATTTACCCAACAAGCCCGAGCCACTTCCAATACGTCGCACTAAATACTAGCATCATAACGTATGCAAACGCCATTATCACAACGCCCGTTTTTATAAAATCGCGAGATGAATAATATCCTGTGCTAAACGTGATCATATTTTGTGGCGCATTTACCGGCAAAATAAATCCAAAACTCACGCTAAATTGCAAAATCATCGTCATAGCCATTACATCAATCGAAGCGTCCATTTTGTTAAGTTGCGTTAAAACCGCGATCACAATCGGAATAATCGCAGACGCAAGCGCAGTAGCAGAAGCAAAACCTAGATGAATGATTATTAAAAAAAACGATAGCACGCCGATTACAAAAATCCCGCTTGAAGTAGCCAAACCAAACGCATCAACAAACCAATGCGCCATCCACGTCGCAGCACCTGTGTTTAAAAGCGCAGTTCCCACACTAATACCAACGCCAAATAAAATTATCGTGCCCCAATTTATCTTATTTACCGCCTCTTTCCAGCTCATCACGCCAATTATCGGCATAAACATAATCGAAATTCCGATCAAAGTAACAGATGTTGTATCGATTGAGTGAAGTTGTTTTTCGGTGATCCAAAAAAAGAGCATCACCACGCAGATAAACATAAGTTTTAGCTCATTAAATGAAATTTTACCCATCTCTTTTTGCATTTTTGCGATGACTTCTTGCCCGCCTTTTATCTCATCTACCTCGCTTGGCATCATTTTTGTTAGCACAAAATACAAGACAACAGACATCAAAGCAGCAAAAGGCGCAGCCGCAATAAACCACTCAAGCCATGTCGGCTCTTTACCTAATAATTTATTCATAAAACCAATTGCGACCATATTTTGAGCGGCAGCAGTTTTAATTCCCACATTCCAAAGGCTATCTATTTGAGATACAGCTATCATCATAATCGCGGCAAAAGTTGAGCCCTGTTTTACGCCAAATGCGCGGATAATACCGATTACAATAGGTACAAGTGCGGATACGCGCGCTGTTGTGCTAGGGATAAAAAAGCTAAGCACACAACCAGTTATCAACACGCCGATTAATAAATTTTTCGCCTTTGTTCCGACTTTTGACATAATAAATAGAGCAATTCGTTTATCAAGACCTGTAATCATCATCGCAGCCGCCAAAAATAGCGCAGCCATAACAAGTGCCCAAGAGCTATTTGCAAAACCGCCGATCGCTAATTTTAACGCGGTTTTTGTGCCAACAAGCATGCCAGCCGTCTTTTCAGTCTCAATCAAATCACCCTTTATATTTAAAATTTTTGCAACTTGTGGATCTATTAATGGTGCAAATCCAAGACCTAAAATCGCCACACCTATGATGATAAATGAACTCGCCGGATAACTAACAGCCTCCGTGATCCACAAAATAACAGCAAAAATCAAAATTCCGATCATTCGCTGTCCAACTACCGGCAATCCTTCCGGTGTCGGAAGTGCCCAAATGATAAACATAATCACAAAAGCAGCTATAAATCCAACAACTTTTGCACCTGAAATTTGCAAATTTTCCTGCATTGTTCCTCCTTTAAAATGATAAAGGGTGTAATTATACTAAGAAAAAACAAATTCCATAAAGTTGATGTAGATTATTTTTTATATTAAAATTTTTTGTAAAAATTTTTCTCTGTTTTTTGGTAAAATAACCCCCACTTTTAAAAGTAAGGAGTATATATGAAAAGATTGAATTTTTCAATTTTAGTTTACGCTATTTTAGGGGTGAGCGCAATACAAGCGGCTGAATTAACCGAAATTCAAGCAAGAAAAGAGGTAAAAATCGGCGTTAGAATGTCGCTTTATCCATTTTCAAAACAAAACGAAGATGGTAGCTTTGAAGGCTTTGAGGTAGAATTTGCCAAAAAACTAGGCAATGCAATTTTAAAAGATGGTGGAAATGTAATTTTAGTCGGCGTAAATGCAAAACAAAGAACAGAAAAGCTACAAAATGGAGAAATTGATATCGCCGTTGCATCGTTAGCCAAAAGTCCAGATCGTGAGAAATTTATTGACTTTTCGACACCATATTTTTCATACAGCGACGCTGTTTTGATGCATAAAAATAACAAAATTTCATCATTAAAAGATATGAAAAATGAAAAAATTTTAGCAGTCCCAGGGACAACCTCATATAAATTTTTAAATGAACAAAATTTCGATGTGATTGATTGCAAAAATGCGCCCGATTGCTTTAAAAGATTAAAAGCCGGAGAGGCGAAATTTTACGCGCAGATGAACACGCAAATCGCCGCGTTTCCACTTGTAGATGATAACTATGTTATGGGGCTTAGAAAGCTTGGGAGTGATCATTTTATCAGCGTTGGCATTCCAAAAAATACACCGATTTTAAAGCAGTTTATCAACGATCAAATTGTTAAATTTTCAAAAGACGGAATGTTTAAAAAAGCCTACGAAGATGTTTTTGAGCCATATTATCGCGGGACGCTAGATCGTAAATATTTCTTATTAGATGGCGTTTATGATATGTTGTTTTAGCCGAATTTGACTAAATTTAAACAAAACCTTCGCAAATTTCAAAGCGCGGGTTTAATTTATAATACTCGTTTATCAACGCAATTTATCTTGCAAA
>CAUUFG010000121.1:0-2912 GCA_963544335.1 uncultured Campylobacter sp. | reverse complement strand
GATAAATTTGCACCGAATTTAGGCAAAATTTGAGCCGATTTTAAACCAAATTTAGACGCGATAATCGGCTAGAAATTAATAAAAATTTAATACAAACACAATTAGCATTCTTGGCAAAAAACGTTAATTTGCGAGTTATTTTTAGCAAAACGGCGTAGTAGGCGCAGGGCGGGTGAAAGCAGTCGTATTTTCTTGATTTGTGGACGCTATTTATTTCAATTTGTCGCCTCGAGTATTCTAAACGCTATTTAGAATACTCAAAACGTGAGCTAATACCCATTTTGTGAGTATTTGAAGTTAAAAAAAACAACAATTATAGTGATAATTGCAAAAATAAATTCGCCAACAATAAAAACCATATAATTTCTATTGTTGCGCTAAACACAAACTGACTAAAAATTTAAAATAAATTTCACTACGCTTAAGTAAAAGCAAATTCAGATTTAAAACCAAAACTACGCAGAAAAATGTAATGGAGGTTTGGTTTAGGTTAAGATTCACAAAAAAGCTTTGATTAAATTTAATTAAAATCGCGCTGGGTTTTAAATTTCTAGCCAAATTTACGGCATAATTTTTACACAGCACAATCAAATTCCTAGCCAAATTTTTTGATAATTTTCTTTAAATTTCTAACCAAATTTAATCTTGATTTCTTATTTAACTTAAGTTTTTTGATTAAAATTTTCAAAAACTTTTATTGAATTTGGATTATTTGATATTTTAAAGAGTTTCTTTTACTCGCAATCAGATTGCAAACCTAAGATTTAATTTGAGCTTTTCAACGCAAATATCAAAATATTTAATTTCTCTACCTCGTTAACAAAATAGTTTTAAGATATCTCATTTTGAGTTGAGGTATCTTGCAAATTTTTATCATAAACTACAAAAATTGCAAGAGAAAATCCACTTTTTAAGCTAAAATTTTTATTATAAATAATTTAAAATCGAAATTTATTGCTACCATAAAAGTGGTATTTTTAAATTTTACACTATAGCCTAAAAAATAAACTCCGCCAAGCCAAATTTCATCATCGCGCTAATAATACCAAGCACGCAAATCCCCGCTATTGCGCCAGCAATCACGTCATCTAGCATCACGCCCAGCCCCCCCCCTACGCTGCGATCGATATGCCCGATGATTGATGGCTTCCAAATGTCAAAAATGCGGAAAAACACTAGCGCCAAAATCAAACACAAATACGAAATTTCCCCTGCCACATCGCCACTATTCGCGCCTGTTTTTGCGACTTCTAGTCCAATTCCCCCGATACTAATCGCGATAAAAACCCCCGCGACTTCGTCAATTACGATATGTGAGCTATCGTGCGTCTTTGTGTCGCGCTCATAAGTGTCAATGATTTTAATCGAAAATAAAAACAGCAAAATCCCAAGCAACAAAAGCGTCGTTTGTGGAAAAAACAACAACACAGCCCACGCTACCACCGCTCCGCCGATACTACCAAACGTCCCCGGAGCCCACGGGATGAGCCCTATACCAAAAAATGTAACGAACAATTTTTTCATCTTCTATCCTTTATTTTTGCTTTTTTGAGTCGCAAATGCGCGCTTTTTTATGCCAAATTGTTTGCGCTTTTGCCACAGCGACTTGCGCGATATACCAAGAGCTACTGCGATTTGCGTTTCGCTTAGCAAATTTTCATATTTTTGAGCTGTAAATTTAATGTGATCTTCGATGCTAATAATATCACTCATGGCGATTTCACTTTGGCTAAATTCTAGCTTTTTTATCAAAATTGATGAGCCACAAATTTCGCTAAAATCGCTATCAAAATCGGTTGATAAAACTATTATCGGGTGCGATTTTGCAAATGATAAAATAAGTGATTTTTTTTGCAAATTTAGTGCGTCAAAATTTAAAAACAGGCTCAAAACATCGCTCCCAAGGCTGTTTTCATCGCTATCAAATTCCAAGCTGTTTAAGAAATTTAGCCCCATTTTTAAGCTATCCGCCAAAAAATATGCAAAGTTTGCGCTTAAAAATAGATTGTTTGTCGTGATTAACACGCCTGTTTTTGCCTTGATTTGCGTTGAAATTTGAGCGTAAGTATCGTTTGAAATTTGAGCGTTTGATTGTGATATCGTCTCGCTAAATAGCTTGAAATTTACCCGTTGATTGATGAAAAATTTGCTTGAAAATGCGTTTAATTTTAGCTTTCTAAACTCCACGCCACGCGCGATTTTACGGAGCAAATCACCCATTGCAAATGGCTTGTAAATAAAATCATCGCACATCGTTTTAAGCTGCGCTGTATCGTCACCATTTTCATAAGAAATTAGCAAAATTTTCACGCTTTTTGCGAACTTTTCTAGTAGAAATTTGGCGTCTTTTGTCTCGCTTGTGATTATTAAAATATCGGCAAAATTTTGCGTATTTGCTAAGATCGCATCTTCAAAAATCAAGCTCTCGCCACCAACGCTAATAGCGATATTTTGGGCTAAATAGTGCTCTTTTTCGATGATGATTGTTTTCAAAATATCTCCTTTTTTGACAAAAATTGTTCGCATTTTTACTGAAATTTGCTTAAAAATCGCTTGTGAAAATTTGTAACAAAATTTCGTGCCAAAATTGATCTGTTTTTTGCCATGTTTTGGTATTTTGCAATTCGCATGCGCGAAGCTTTTTATGGCTGTGCGAATTTTTAAATTTAAAATTTATGACAAACTATAATCTGCGCCAAATGTTTATCCTAAATTTGGTGGCGAAATAAAATAGACTTTTAAGCTAATAAAGCAAGAGGCAAAAAGCGAGCGATATTTGGCGTGATGAGGTCTATTAAGGTAGTTAAAACTGCTTTTAATTGTGATTTTACTTTGATTGTTAGGTGGATTTGTTGATTTTGAAACATAAGAATTGAAATTTTAAATGATGCGCCAAAACTACACAGAAATTT
>CAUUFG010000120.1:0-3075 GCA_963544335.1 uncultured Campylobacter sp. | reverse complement strand
TCTCATGGTTTACTCCTTTATTTAAAATTTCACCTTACATACAATTAGGTAAAATTTTAAAGTCCCAATTTAAAAAAAGTTAGTATAATCCAAAGAAAAAAGGATTTTAAAATGCAAACTACGAGATTTTCGTTTGAACTTCCAAATGATGAAAAAGATTTGATTGATATAGCAAATTTATTAGTGCAAAAAGCAAAAGAAATAAAGACCAAGTTTGCATATAAATCAAATCAAAAAACAGATAGACTAGAACGTTTAAATAAAATTATAAGCTTAGTAGACGACGATATTAGCAATGAAGAAATAGATAAAATCAGAGCCAACAGATATGAGAAATAAAATATTTTTAGATACGAATATATTGCTTGATTTGCTTTTTAAACAAAGAATTTACGCAAAAAATAGCGTAAAAATAGTTAGCGATTTTGTTTTAAAAGATTATTTATTCGTCATAGATAGTCTTAGTCTAGCGACAATATTTTACATAGGTTGTGAGAAAAATAAAGTGTGGGAAGCTACAAAAGAGTTTATAAAAAACATAATTTACGATGATGATTTATGGGAAATTTACTACTTAAATCATATGGAAAATAGAGAAATTTTGAATTTTATGGATATGCATTTTGGTAGCGACTACGAAGACTTACATCAATATATTTGCGCTAAAAATAGCGGTTGCGAAGCTATAATAACAAACGACAAAAATTTCCCAGAGATTGATATAAAGCTCATAAGAACCGATGAAATTTAAAATATTTTTGATGAAATTTCACTATTTTAAACGTTTTGTTAAATTTAGATATAAAAAAATCCCAGGTTTCCCTGGGATTGAAAACATTCTAGTCGAGATTTAAAGTAAAATTACCGACTTTATTCTCTTTTGCCAATTTTTCGACTCTATCAAGTACATATTTGATCTCGTGATATTCTGATGAAATTCTAGCGTGATCTATTTTCTTATCTGCATAGTTATACATTGTTAGAATTTGACGACCACTAAATATTTTATCATTAATCAATTGATACAAATCCTCGCGTTGTCTGCTTTTGCTGTTTTCCATAAAACAATCTATGAGTATTTTTTTGCATACTCGCGTGGCGTTACTATATGAGGCATCAGCTAAACCTTACGGTTTGCCTGGTTTTGATGCGTCTTTTTTATCTGTTTGATCGGCATCCTCAAAATTTACACCGCTACCGCCAAGTCTGATTGGGCTAGATCCGGTGATCTTTTTAACAGCTGCTTGCACACCCTTGCAAGCTGCATTACCTGCACCTGCTTCTACTGCTGTTACTTTCAAAACAGGGACTTTATCTCCATTCGAATCAGCTACTACACCTTTTGGTGTTCCTGCTTTATCGTATTTAAAATTGATGCATGGTACTTTCTTTACCAACAAATTACCAGTTTCATCTAGTGGGACATTTGTTATATCTTTTAATTTTGCACCATCCGCAATAGTTCCTTGTGCTGTGTAATAACTAGTGATATCAGTAACTGCTGTAGCAACATTCGTCGCTGCTTTTGAAATCTCTGCGTCATCTCTTGTTGCTGCTAGTCTTGGAATAGCAACTGCTGCTAAAATACCTAAAATTACGATCACGAAGATCAACTCGATCATAGTAAAACCTTTTCTCATGGTTTACTCCTTTATTTAAAATTTCACCTTACATACAATTATGTAAAATGTTAGCGTGCATTATAACACAAAAATATTTGATGATGACTACTTTTTTTTATTTTTACAAATTTTTTCAAATTTCATCACTTTTTCTAGTTTGGCGATTTGCACTTTGTCAAAAATGTAATGTGAATAGACGCGATTGACTAAATTTGCGTCAGAGTGCCCTAAATTTTGTGCGATAAATAGCGGTGAGATGGCGTTTTGCATAAGTAAAGTCGCGTATGAGTGGCGCGTAATATGTAGTCCGCAAGGCGCGAATTTTAGGCATTTTAGTAGCTTTTGGAATGCGTAATAAATTTGAAAATAGTCGCTGGTGAAAATCTTGCCGTCTGATAAATTTGCATTTTTAAGATGTGCGATGAGTTCGCGCGGGGCGTGTATGGTGCGCGGACGACCATTTTTAGGCGTAGTAAGCTCGTAGCGAGTTTGATTTTTGTCGATGATAATGGTGGCGTTGTGAAAATCGATGTCGCTTTTGTGAAGTGCGAGAATCTCGCCTGCGCGTGCGCCTGTTAAAAATGCGATGGCTAGAAATGTTTGTAATTCGCCGGTCGCGGTGCGTATTAGACGCGCAATTTGCGAGAGTGAAAATGGTGTTTTGTGGCGAGAGATGGTGAAATTTGTGGCGTGAAGGTGGATTTGTGTTTGTTTGGTGAAATTTGATTGGCGATGTGGTGATGTGGTGGAATTTGGGACGCAAACGGAGATATTTGTGCGCTTGGTGGTGGCAAATTTGAGTGCTGAATTTATATAGGATAGGTGGAGTCTGGCGGTCGCGATGCTGAGATTTTTGGTGCGGAGATGGCAAAAATAGGCTTCAAAATCGCTATGACGAGGTGATGAGATGTGGCGGGTGCTGATGAAATTTAGTAGTGAGCGATAGACGTAGCGGGCGGTTTGGAGTGTGGATAGTTTGCAATTTAAGGCGATTTTGGCGAGTGATTTTTGGCAGAGATTGGCAAATGGATTTGAGGCTGGAATTTGGGCTGAATTTGGGGCGAAATTTGGCATGTGATTTGGTTTTGAATTTGGCGTTAAATTTAAGATGCAGGGCAAATTTGATGATGAAATTTGAGTGAAATTTGTGGCGAAATTTGATTTTTTAGCTGATTTGGTGCGTTTTGTAAAGATTGGCGATGGGGGTGTATTTGATACGGCGTAAAGTCGCGCAAATATCGGCAAGAGCGTGGTTTGTGCGTATTTTAGATTTTGTTTGGTGGCTTTTAGGCGCAGAGATTTTGTGACGATTTTTGAGCTAGATTGGTAGCGGAGGTGGATTTTGTCGTTTTTGATGATTAGTTGCATTTTTGTCCTTTTGTGTGATTTTGTGGCGTGATTTTACCTAATTGTATGTAAGGTGAAATTTTAAATAAAGGAGTAAACCATGAGA
>CAUUFG010000119.1:0-3129 GCA_963544335.1 uncultured Campylobacter sp. | reverse complement strand
GGAAGAGCTAAAAATCGCCGTGTTGAAGTGAAATTTAAAAGATAATTAGTTGAATTTTGTCTTTAAATTTAAAGGCAAAATTTGATGGAAATTTGTAGATGATAGAGATAGAAAATTTACGCAAAAGCTTTGGTGGTAACGAAATTTTAAAAGGCGTAAGCGCGACGATAGATGATGGAGAAATTTTTGCGATTGTTGGGCGATCTGGTGCTGGAAAATCAACACTTTTGCGATGCATAAACGCACTAGAAAGCTATGATAGCGGGAGTTTGCGCATAAATGGAAAAGAAGTTTTAGCACAAAATGCAAACCAAATTCGCCAAATGCGTAAAAATATCGGCATGATTTTTCAAAATTTTGCTCTTTTAAATCAAAAGAGTGTATTTGAAAATGTCGCGCTTCCGCTTGAAATTTGGGGCGAAAATGAGAAAAAAATACGTTCACGCGTGGGCGAATTGCTCGAAATTGTGGGGCTTAGCGAAAAAATAGACGCCTATCCGCGCTCTTTAAGTGGTGGTCAAAAACAGCGTGTCGCGATTGCTAGGGCACTTGCGCTAAATCCGCAAATTTTGCTAAGTGATGAGGCTACGTCGGCTCTTGATCCAAATATCACAAATCAAATTCTTTCGCTTTTAAAGCGCATAAACGCCGATTTTGGTATAACAATTATTCTTGTTACGCACGAAATGGAAGTTGTTAAATCGACCTCTTCTAGGGCACTTTTGTTAAGTGGTGGCGAGGTTGTAAATTATGGTGCAACTTGGGAATTGTTCTTAAAACCTGATGCAAAAATGCGTGAATTTTTGGGCGAAAAGATCGTCTTACCAAATGTTGGTGTAAATTTCGCCCTATATTTTCAAAAAGAGGTTGCTTTTGATAGTGTGATTACGCAGATGGCGCGTGATTTAGATATAAATTTAAATATCGTCTGGGGTAAAATCGAAGAGCTTGGCGGATTTGTTTTGGGATTTTTAGTGATAAATGCAAAAGACGAGCACCGAGAATGTGTGGCAAAATATCTTGAAAAAACGGGTGTTTCGTGGGAAATTTTGAGCTAAATTTTGTGTGGAATTTAAATTAAAAATTTGATTTGATAGCTATTTTTATGGGAATTTAAATTTGACACAAATTTTAGATTTGCGTTCGTGCTTATTTTTAGAGATTGGCGCAAAGGTTTGATTAAAAAATTTATCTGATTGATTTATTAATAGAGGTTGCGTAAATTGATTTTGATAAAACTAAATTTTTGTATTTAAATTTAGTTTAAATTTAAATCAAATTTCTTCAAATTTGTTGAATAATTTAAAGCAAAAAAGGTAAAAAATTGAAAAAAATTATATTTTTTGGTGTGATTTTTGCACTTTTATTTTTATATCCACTTGTGATGAAAAGCTCCATTTTTAGTGGGTTTGATACGCTTTTGGGTCTGAATTTCTTTGGCTTTATCGGGGCTAGTATTGATGAGTTTTTCAAAACAAATTTGAGTCCAAAAGCTTATAAAATCACACTTATGTTATTTAAAGCGACAAATGAGACGCTTTTTATGAGCCTTATTTCTACCTTATTTGCGACGATTTTGGGTCTGATTTTGGCAATTATTTTGGTGCTTACTAGACGCGGTGGGCTGTGTGAGCAACCTGGTGTTTATGCTGTGCTTGATTTTGTTGTGAATATTTTTAGAAGTTTTCCATTTATAATTTTGATGATAGTTTTGATACCATTTACCAAATTTATAGCTGATGCTAGTATCGGAACGACCGCTGCGCTTGTGCCTTTGACTATCGCTACGGCGCCATTTATAGCGCGTTTAATCGAAAATGCGCTCATAGAAATTGATCCGAGTATTATCGAAGCTGCGCGAAGTTTTGGTGCGAGTAAATTTCAAATAATATATAAAATTTTGCTGGTTGAGGCTATTCCAGCACTCATAAATGTAATCACACTTACACTTATTGTCGTAGTTGGATTTTCGGCGATGGCGGGGGCGATTGGAGGTGGCGGGTTAGGCGATGTCGCGGTCAAATATGGACACCAGCGTTTTCAAACTGATGTAATGATTTACACCGTTGTAATTTTGGTCGTGATGGTGCAGGCTTTTCAAATTTTAGGCGATTTTCTTTATAAACGGACAAAAAAATAGCTTTTGTTTGTTGAAATTTTGTAATTTTATTTGACTATAGATACAAATTTGCAAGGTACATCTCGTCATTGCAAGAGACTTCAAAACTTCTCATTAAACCACTTTTGACACTATTTTATTAACGTGGTTATATATTTAAAACAACTTTTAAGATTTGTGTTAAAAAGCTCAAATTTGTTTAAAAATCTTAGTTCGGTAACCTAATTTCAAACAAGAACAAAGATCGAAAAATCAAAGCATAAAAAATGAGCAGTCTTTCAAATATCAAAAACCCTAAAGACGAAGATATTTCAAAAAAAATTAGATATTTGCGTTTTAAACTACAAATTAAGTAAGTAAAAATATCAATACAAAACCAAAAAATGCAAAACAAAACTCAAATTAGCTTAGTAATACAACGCAAAAATAAAAGCTTTTTACAAATTTAAATTAAAAACCGAAGCTTTGAGATTAAATTTGGCTAGAAATTTGATTGTGCCGCATAAAAAAGCGGTATGAATTTGGTTAGAAATTTAAAACTCAGCGCGATTTTAAATTAAATTTAACTCCATTTAAAGAGGTTAAACGCTTACAAATCATCGTTTTTGAAGCATTAAATCATATAGCAGATTATTTCATGGCGAAGATAAATTTTTAAAAAGTAATTCAAGCTTTAAACAGCTTGCGCATT
The DNA here is from genome assembly GCA_963544335.1 of uncultured Campylobacter sp. Lineage (GTDB taxonomy): Bacteria > Campylobacterota > Campylobacteria > Campylobacterales > Campylobacteraceae > Campylobacter_B. The sequence continues at coordinate 319 of CAUUFG010000119.1, read as the reverse complement.
AAAACACCTTGCACAAAAAACTTTAAAACGCTTTTTGAATGCGTTTATTTTGAAATAAATATCTCAAAAATTTTACTTTGTGTGAATATTTGCAAAGTGAGCGCAATTGCGGTCTAAATCAAGCTACCATTGGATACTCGTTTGTGCAATTTAGATGTTTTAAAAAGTGAAAAAGTGATTTTTATAAGTGCTTAATTAAGTGTTATAAACCAACGCTAAAAATCAAAAATAATTATTTTGTTGGCTTTTGTCTTAAAATCTGACGAGATGTTTTTGGTTTAAAAGTAGCTTTTGATATTTGGTTATAAAATTTGCCACA
>CAUUFG010000118.1:0-3193 GCA_963544335.1 uncultured Campylobacter sp. | reverse complement strand
ACAATCAATCCCGCTTTTTCAAATTCGGCTCTATATTTTGGGTTTGCCTCATATCGGTGGCGGTGGCGTTCTGAAATTTCGCTCTTGTTAGCATATGCGTTTGCTAGCATTGAGTTTGCGCGGACTTTGCACTCATACGCGCCAAGCCTCATCGTCCCACCAAGTGGGCTTTGATGTGTGCGAATTTGCTTTTTGCCGTTTTTATCGATGAAAGTATCTATTAAAAAGATGATAGGATTTTTGCAGTTTTCATCAAATTCTATAGAATTTGCATCTTTTAAATTTAGAACATTTCGCGCAAATTCAATCATGCAAAGCTGCATACCAAGGCAAATTCCAAGAAATGGGATTTTATTTTCACGAGCAAATTTAATCGCCTCAATCTTGCCCTCTATTCCGCGCGTTCCAAAACCGCCAGGTATCAAAATACCATCGCAATTTTTAAGCGTTTCGGCGATATTGTTTGCGTCGATTTTTTCGCTATCGCACCAGTGGATATTCACTCTTGTATCCAGACTAGCGCCCGCGTGAATAAGCGCTTCTGTCAGGCTTTTGTAGCTCTCTTTTAAATCAATATATTTTCCTACAAAGGCGATTTCTATGCTGTCATTTGGCATAACAACGCGCTTTGTTAGATTATCCCACTCGCTCAAATTTGGCGAAATTTCGCCCAAATTTAGCGCATCGCTAATTTGTGTTAAAATTCCTTGCTTTGCAAAAATCAACGGAATTTGATAGATGCTTGACGCATCAGGGCTTTCAATGACGCAGTTTTTATATATACCGCAACTTGCGGCGATTTTGTCTTTTATCTCGCGGTTTAGTGGCATTTCACTACGGCAAATTATCATATCAGGGCTAATACCGATACGGCGTAGCTCACCCACTGAGTGCTGAGTTGGCTTTGTTTTTAATTCACCCGCTACCTTTATATATGGCACAAGCGTTAAATGCACGCTCATCGCCATATTTTTTCCAAGCTCAACTTTCATCGCGCGAATAGCCTCTAAAAACGGCAACCCCTCAATATCACCCACCGTGCCGCCGATCTCAACAACCAAAATATCCTGCCCTTCACCGGCCTTTTTAATACGGCTAGCAATCTCATCTACAATGTGCGGAATAACCTGAATCGTCTTGCCTAAATAATCGCCTTTGCGCTCTTTTTCGATTACTGCGCTATAAACTTTGCCTGTTGTGAAGTTATTATTTTGCGTCAAATTTTCATCTAAAAAACGCTCATAATGCCCTAAATCCAAATCAGTCTCCGCGCCATCTGCGGTAACAAAAACCTCGCCGTGTTCAAACGGGCTCATCGTGCCTGGATCTACATTAATATAAGGATCCGCTTTTAACATGCTGACTTTAAAACCGCAATTTTTGAGTAGTGTAGCAATAGAAGCTGCAGCAATTCCTTTGCCAAGAGAGCTTAAAACTCCACCTGTTACGAAAATATATTTTGTCTGTTTCATTGATAAATTTCCTTCTAAAATTCGAACGCGCGATTATAACTTTTTAAGCGTTATAAAACGATTAAATCTAAATTTTGCTTACGATTTTCATAGAAAAATAGCTATAATCCGACTTAATTAAAGGGCGTTTTATAAAAAGGAGATTTTTATGGCTAGAAATTTAAATTTTGCTTTTGGCGCGATTTTTGTGCTGTTTTCTGGATATTTTATCTTTTGGGGGCTAAATTTAATAGGCGACGCAAACAAAATAGTCTTTATTTTAGCGGCAATTTTTGGACTGTTTTTGGCATTTAACATCGGCGGAAACGACGTTGCAAACAGCTTTGGCACAAGCGTAGGGGCAAAAACTCTCACAATCACACAAGCCCTATGCGTAGCGGCGATTTTTGAAGTCTCAGGCGCGGTAATCGCTGGCGCAGATGTAATCTCAACCGTGCGAAATGGCATTGTAAATTTCGGCAAAATCAACATCGATCCAAATGATTTTATTTTTATAATGCTAAGCGCGCTAATTTCAGCTGGAACTTGGCTATTAATCGCGACAAAAAAGGGGTGGCCAGTATCCACCACACACGCGATTGTTGGGGCAATTGTTGGCTCTAGCATTACGCTTGGGGTGGTGATAGATGCTCCGCAAATTTCAGCATTTGATTTAGTTCAATGGAACAAAATCGGCGGAATTGTCATCTCATGGGTGCTATCTCCTGCGCTTGGTGGCGTGGCTAGTTATATTGTTTATAGCCTAATCAAACACTATATCATCGACTACAACGTCGTCGCACAACAAAAAATCGACGAAATAAAAACGCAGCAAAAAGAGTATAAAAAAGAGTACAAACGCTCATTTGAAGCACTCGATGAAATTCAAAAAATTGCCTACACAGAGGCGATGAACCGCGATCTTTTCACGATGAAAGATCCTGATTTTGAATTAGAGGATTTAGATAGCGAATACTATAAAAATATGATCAAATTTAACAAAGAAAAAGAGAAGCTAAAATCTCACAAAGCGTTAGAGCTAGGCATTCCGATTATCGCGGCGATTGGGTGTTCGGTGATTACTTCGTTACTGCTTTTTAAGGGCTTTGGGCATATGGAACTAAATTTGACGCTTGTGCAAAATTACCTCATCATTGCGATGGTTGCGATGGGCGTTTGGGTGGGATTTTTCGTATTTGCAAAGAGTTTAAGGCGATCAAATTTGCAAAAATCCACGTTTTTGATGTTTTCGTGGCTACAGGTTGTGACCGCGTGCGGGTTTGCATTTTCGCACGGCTCAAACGACATCGCAAACGCTGTTGGGCCATTTGTAGCGATAATCGACACACTTCGTAGCGACGTAGTAAGTAGCGCAAATACTGCATATCCTGTAATCATGCTCGCTTTTGGCGTCGCGCTTGTGGTTGGGTTGTGGTTTATTGGAAAAGAGGTGATTCAAACGGTGGGCTCAAACATCACACAGCTTCATCCAGCGAGTGGTTTTTGCGCTGAACTCTCATCAGCAGGGGTTGTCATGGCGGCATCAGTTTTAGGGCTACCTGTCTCATCAACGCACATTTTAATCGGCGCGATTATCGGCATCGGCATCGTAAATGCACAGACAAATTGGGCTATTTTGCGCCCGATCGTAATGGCGTGGATTATCACTTTACCAGTCGCTGCAGGGCTTAGTGCGGTGTGCTTTTTGGTGTTTAGAAATTTGCCATTTTTGGCGTGAGAAT
>CAUUFG010000117.1:0-3218 GCA_963544335.1 uncultured Campylobacter sp. | reverse complement strand
TAGAAAATATAAAATTTAGCTTTCTTGAGCTTAAAGAGTTTGGGCTAACAGATGACCTATATATAAAAATGAATGCCAGAGGTAAACCGCTAAGCGAATTTGAAAATTTTAAAGCGGAATTTGAAAAAGAACTATCTCAAGAGATAAAAGCAAAGCTAGATAATGAGTGGCTTGATCTGTTTTGGGACCTAAAAGATAGCGATAAAGAAGGCGTAGATTTGAGTAGCGTTGATAAAGGATATATGGCATTTTTTAAAGGAGTAGCTTTAAATTTTGCTATTTTTAAACAAGAGATAAAAGACGTTAAAGAGGCTAAAAATTTTAAGACGTTAGATTTTTTTCTCAACAACAAAGAAATAATAGAGTACATAATAAAAATTTTAGACGAGCTGTGCAATATATCAGATAAAGAGCTACTTAAAAATTTTACTGACATAAAAGAAGATTTTGCTTATGAAACAAGGGCCAAATTTTTTGCGCTATCTATGTTTTTGATAAATTTTGGAGCCCAAAAGCTCGGTGGAGATTTTTATAAAGAGTATGAAAGGATAACTTCAAATGTAGCAAGGGACTTTAATATAGATAGCATTTTAAAATTAAGGCAGGTTTTTGAATTTATTAATGAAATTTGTGAAACATGCAAGAATGAAGATATTTATAAGCTACTACTAGAAAGTTTTAATGACAAACAACCAAAAAGTTTTAAGACAATCGAATTTTATAAATGGCAAGAAAAGAAGAAACTAAAGCTAATACGAAGCGACAAGGGATGGGCTGATGCTATCAACAAAGCAGAGAAACACCAGTATCTAGGATCAAATTTAACATTTATCATGGAATTTGCTGAGTATGATGTAGAAAAATTTGACAAATATTATAAAAAATTTGATGAAATTTTTAAAAAGGACGGCTTTTTATTTCAAAGAGCACTACTGGCAAAAGGCGATTATTTAGCAAGTCGAGGGCATGGATATGGTGGAGAATATCTTAGTTTTTGTAATTTTAATGAAAGTGCTCGTGAAAAAGATGATAATTGGCGAAATGTATTTTACGATAAAGAAAAAAGCAAGATTTTAAAAGATTTGTTGGATGATGATAGAAATTTAGGGCAGATTATAGATGATTTTGACGATAAAAACTGTTGGAGATATTACTTTATAAAATATCCTCAAATTTTAGCATATTGCAAATTTTTCTTTATTCAAAGAAACGGGGAGATGATAAGAATTTTAACAAAATTTCTTTGCAGTAGCAAGCAAGTTGAATATTATAGCTATGCCTTATATATAAAACTAAGGGAGGATTTAAAACTATCAAAAGAAAAAATAGAATACAAAGAAGTAACCTCAAGTGCTGAAAATCCTTATATTTCCATAAGCGACAATGAAATTAGCTTTATCAAAAATGATGATGGAAAATATTGTTGGATGATAAACGATGAACAAATATTTGTTCCAAATTTACCAGAGCAGGATCCATTGCAATCCATAATAGATAAAGCATACAAAATGGCACAAAAATTATAAACATTAGCAAATTTTATCCCATCTTAAACCCATCAAATTTGGTAAAAATTCAAAATTGTTTGCGCGAATTTTACAAATTTATTCGCAACTTTCGCGCACAAAATCAATATTTATTTGCGCAGACCTCCAAGCTCTCAATTCGCGCAAATCCCCACAACACACGCAAATTTACATGCGCGGTGGAATTTTGCATATCATTTTCTGCATCTATCGCTTTTTCAATCGGCAAAAAATACTTTTCGATGCCGTATTTTAAATGGCAATACTCATCACTAATATTACACCCAGATATGCGCCCGCTAAGATATGGCGCGTCTTTTGGCGCAATAGAGCTAAAATTTACAAATTGCTTTAAATTTAGTCCGCTTTTTTCATCTTTTTTGTCTTCAAACACCGCATAAATAGTATCTCCTGCGTGCAAACTGCTAAATTCGCCACTCTTTGATATGGTTAAAAAATCATAATTTAAATCTAAATAATTTCCACGAAATAGATCGCGCGGATCGTAAAGGCGGGTTTGAATTTGCATAGGTGTGCCAAATTTCAAAGGCAAAACAGCGACAACTAACATCAATACTATTAAAAATAGCTGAAAAATAACCGCTTTTTTCATCTTAATTCCCTCTTTTTATCCAGATTTTTATTTCTTTTATTAATCACAATAAGCACCAAACCAAAAACCAAAAATAGCGCACTAGAGCCGATATAATCGAATGTCAAATTAAAATATATCGAAAGCGCGAGCAAGAAAAACGCGCTTAAGCCATTATTTATCTCGCCCTTTATTATAAGGCGCAAACCAATGGCAAACACAACAAAAGATGCAAGAATTTTCATAATCAAATAATCATCAATTTCTATAAAACAAAATAGACAAAACGCCGCCAAAGATGCGGCAAAATAGTAGTTTGAGCGCACAATCGCAAGTATAAAAAGCGGAGTTAGAGCGGCTAAAATATTATAAAAATGGTATGAAGCCTTAAAAGTAACGACTGCTACATCTCCACGATAGATAAACGAATACAAAAACAGCGCAAATATCCACCCAAGAGTAAGAGAAAATGTCCGCATATTAGAGGCATACTGCGCCAAATGCCCGCCAAGCACCATAGAAAGTCCATAAATCGCAAACAAAATAGAGCCAAAAACGACGATTGCATTAGCTAATAAAAGTTGCCACAAATCATAAAAATTTATAAAACCAAGCACATAAATAATAGACCCCATAAGCGTGAAAAATAGCAGCCAACCGCTATCGCGCCAATACAAAATCCACGCGCAAATGCCTAAAATAAGCGCGTAAGAGTAGCATTGCGCCCCGCCAAAACGCTCAAAAACAAACCAAATCGTCCCGCCAATTAGCAACTGGCCGCACAAAATCGCGCTTTTTGTCGTTAAAACTAGCGGAGTAATCGCAACGCAAAAAAGCAAAATCCCATCGCCGATATATCGCCCAAAATGATACATCTGTGAGATTAGCGCAATGGAGGCAGCAAAGCAGATATTGCCTAGAAAAAAGAGATAATCGCTGAGTTTTTCGTCGTTTTTGCGAGTATAAATCGCGGCAAAATGCGTCATACAAGTCAAAAATAGTACTATGATAAAACGCCCAAAACGCGGGATCTCTTGCCAATTTGCACCCACAAGTATCAAAAGCGAAAGCCCCAAAAACAAATATCCAACAAAACTAAT
>CAUUFG010000116.1:0-3252 GCA_963544335.1 uncultured Campylobacter sp. | reverse complement strand
TAAAAGTATATGCTTCATAGGGATATTTCATGTTTATGGATTTTGATTTAATTGATATGATTTTTACCTTTTTACAATTGTAAACTTATTTTAATTGTAAAATATTATAAATTCTTTTTGTTTGTAAAAATAAATTAATCCTTAAAATTAAAAAAGCGCAAAATATATTAAAAATTTACTAAAACTTAATTTTTAAACCCATTTAAATAGCTCTCAAAATACCTATTATCATGATCTCATCCGCGATAATTCATAAGCACTTCATTACTAGAAACCCAATTTAATGTTATATCCATCTACAAACAAGCGCTTAATAAACAATCCATCTAATGTATTTTATTGCATAAATCGCCATCTTAGGTAATGGGCGTCATGGGACTTAAGCTAAATGTGTATCAAAAATGCAAATTTGAGTGATTTTACAAATACAAAGTTTATAAATCAAAGATTTTTGTAAGTCAAAAAAGCAGAGCAAAATGGGCTTTTTGGTTATGGCTACGATGAAAATAGATACATCTCAAAAAACTTCAAAGGCTAAATTTATTATGCTTTTTGTGAAGCATTTAAAGATGAAATCGCAACTTTTAAAAGAATTTGTAAAGTTATGTTAAAAATCAAAGTGGTGCAAAAGTGATGAGAAGTGTGGTGGAATGGTGGTTTTGGCTGGTTTTTGGTAAAATCAAAGTGGGCAAAAAATCTTTACAAAACTTTACAATTACTTTACACAAACTTTACACTTCTTTTACAAAACGTTCAAACACCTTTTAATGGGCTTTAAAACGTCTCTTAGCTTTTTTACAAATCGTTTAAATCCCCTATTTCGACGTTATTTTTTCTTTTTTCAATTTCTTTTGGCAAATAGTTTTGAATCTGTTGCATTCGACAAGCCATCCTCTAGAATTTGAACCGCTTTTTGAATATATTTATCTTTTGTCTTTTGCTTTTTTGCTTTTTTCTACAAAATCGTGCGTAGCATTAATATACATCAAATTTGTGCCGTAGTTCTTGTATTCGATATATTTTTCTTCAATTTGGAGTGCTATATTTGGGAAATCTAGTTGCAACTTGGCATAATTATTTAAAGCCAAATCCAATCTGCTCTTTGCGGTTTGTATGTTTTTGCTGGTTTTTACTATATATAGACTATCAAATATTATCTCCACTAAACGAACAGCTTGCAATGTTTTAAAATCAATATTTGTTTTGGTTGCGCGTTTTTGCTTATTTGTTCTAAGTTTATTTTTACTTGAATATAAAATTTTTTTTAATGCGATCAAAAATAATATTGCAAAAATTATCTCCATAATACTCCTTTGTTATTTTTACGTGATAATTTAAAATTATTCAGACTAACGAACTATTTTTTTATAATCCGCCAATAATTTACGATAAATTTTTCGCAAATCAACGGCACTAAAATTTCCAATATCTCTTTTGTTTGTTTTTGTTGTTTTGGTTGCGTAATCTAATAAATCGTCAAAGTCTAAAAAATTATCATTATTTTCATTTATGTGCCAAATTTGTTTTATAAGCGGAATGATATATTCTTTATATCTTTTAGCATTTATGATACATAATTGATCTAGTAATATTTTTTGTTTTTGTTTTAAAAATGCTACGGTATCGGCGCACCAGAATACGCCGCAAAAAGAGTTTTTAAAGATAAATTTAAAAGCGTTTTTGCATGCGAAATAGATAAATTTGCCAGCATTGCTTATCTTGCAAATTACGAAAAGCTACAATATTTTTTGATGATATTAGAGAGCTTGGAGAGACTAAAATTATAGGAAAAGTTAACATTTTAATAGGCGGAGGCTAATATTTCAGCATAGCAGGAACTCGTAAAGGCGAAAATGGCGAACGCGGAAGCCTAATATGGGAGTATTTTCGCATTATCAAAGAAATTCGCCCTAAAATTTTATATTTGAAAATGTAAAAGGCTTTTTAAGTATAGATAAAGATGAGAGTTTTGTGCGGTTTTTAGGCTGCTTAAATGCACTTAAATACTATTGCAAGTGACAAATTTTAAACACCAAATTATGGCTTATCACAAAACAGGGAGAGCGTTTATATTGTAGGATTTGTGGAATTAATAGCTATTTTTCGTTTGATTTTGCATCAAAAATAGAGCTCAAAACAACACTAAAATACTACTTAGATAAAAACGTAGATGAGAAATTTTATTTAAGCCAAAAGGCGCTAAAAAGCTTTAGCGCAAAAAATGAGCGAAGCAATTTAAAACAAAGCTATATCAAAGTTATAGGAAATATTGGCTCGCGTCAAATAGCAGGACTTATCTATGATGTAAGTGATATTGCACCGTGTATTTTAAGCACTAGTTGCACGAGCGGGGATAATGTGCCAAAGATTATAAATAGAGCTCGCGGTTTTAATAAAGGCGGAGAATTTAGCATTTCACCCACAATTAATGCAAACTCTTACGCGCACAATAACGCGTTAAAAAATGGCGAAAAAATCGACGCTTAACGCCTAGAGAGTGTTTGTGCCTACAAGGTTTTTTAAAATCACCTGTTCTAGCACGCAAACACAAATACTCATCGCAATGAGCGTAAATGTGCTTAAGATCACGAGATTAACAAACTATTTTAAAGGAGAAACAATGACAAAATTTATAGGAGCGCAAACCGCGCTAGAGCCAGCACAAAAGCTTTTAAAAGAGCTTGAAACAAAACTACCAAAAGATATAGATAAAGACGAAATTTTATCTATGGCAGAAAAATGGTTATGCGCATCAGGTAATTTTTTAGCGATGTTTGAAGATCTTAAAATTTGTGATGAACTATTAAAAGAGGTGCTATCAAAGAGGAATAAATTATGAAAAAAAATGAGTTATGTTTTGTTTGTGTGCCCTTTATTAGTGAGCGCAACACGCGCCATAAAGAGCCTGATTGTGATGTAAATTATATGATTGTTAATATGATGGCGTGCGATGGAGTTGAGCGCGCCGGATTTGCCCCAATTTCACTAACACACTTATTGGGCAGTTGTTTTAAATACAATTACGATAAAGAGCAAATAATTCAAGCTGGTGCTAGGCTCATTGAGCTTTGCGAGTATTTTTATTTTTGCGATTGCGAATATGACGAGAATACGCACGACGAAATGGAAATTTGGCGCGTTAAAGCACAAATGTTAAACAAGAGATTTATATCAATTGATAGAAAATTTGTAAGATTCCTCCCCTCAAAAGGATATATTTTACAAAAACCTTCAAAACTTCTTAAAAAATAT
>CAUUFG010000115.1:0-3416 GCA_963544335.1 uncultured Campylobacter sp. | reverse complement strand
CCTATCAACAAAGACGGCAAACAATTTATCGGCAAACGTCAAAAAGACGCTGGTGGCAAGATAACGCAAAAAACGCTTGAAGAGTGCCTATTTGTTCCGCTTTTGGACGGGATAGAGTGAGTTTTGCCTCATTTCGCTTTTTTAAAATAGCTTAAAATTTAAGTTGTTTTTAAGAGAATAGCTTTTATAAATCGGCAAATTTACGCTTCTCGTAAGCACATTTACTGCAAAATATTTCATCATTTAGCTAAAGTAAGATTTAACTTAGCACTCGCGCCTGCTTTAACCGCGCGAAGATAGCTTTGCCGCTCTCAAAAATCTCGCAAACAGCACAAATGGCAGCCCTTACTAACCACTTGCGGCTTGCCGACATAAATAAATTTGACAAATTTGCAGAGCCTTTAGCCAAGATACAAGCGGTATCGCACGGTATTTTATTTCTATAAAACCGATGAATTATAAATTTGAGTTTATAAAATAGGCTTGCGTATGAATAAAAATTTTTGAATGAGAAAAATAAAATTTGATATAATACTCAAGTATAAATTTTTAGGTATCTTTATGAGAAAAATCAAAGTTGTATGTATAGCCGCTATAATAATATTTTTATTTTATGCAAAAAGCGTAGGAATGGCTTGGTTTGTGCTTGTAATGATGCTTTCCGGAATTATATCATATAGCATGTCATCTTTTCTTGACGATATCAATGGAAGATAAATATATTTCCAAAAATAGTACAATATAAGAATATTCCATTATTTTAGATACGGGATATTCTAGCACTTTAAGATTTTTAGGAAAAATCAATATCTATAATGCCGTATAGCAATAGCTCCATTTGACTTTTCCATATAACATTAACTGCATCAAAATATCTTTTAATCCTATATTCTTTCTGCTTGCGTCATCTTTTATACTTTTCATTTTTATCGGTTACATAACCACTCTGCAAATTCTTAGCAAAAGAGCTAAAATTACTGCGCGACAAAGTCGTCGTTGCTTTGCCGATTTAAAAACTAAAGCTCAGCGGTGTCTTTTCTGCTCCGCCTTTTAATTGTAAAACCGCTAAATTCATACTTATACGTTATTAAATTAATGTAATATTGTATGTTAATAACACATAGTATTACATTGTTATTAGTATAAGCTTAATTAAAAATGATATAATGCTCTAAAAAATATAAAACTAAATTTTTATGAAAAATGTATATTTATGGATTTTTTAATGAGCTCAATTTTTAATAAGATTGGTTTTATACTAAATTTATCAATTATTTTTATGATTATATATAAGCTTAAGAGCAATCCTCAGTATTTTGATTATCTCTTGGTAGTCGCTTTATTTTGGTATTTATATGCTTTTATTTTCGACAGGGAATCTATTTTGAAACATTCGGCTAGAGATTGTATAGGGCTTGGGTTTGCGGTGTTATTATTATTTTTTCATATTGTATTCTTGCAGAAAATTCTGCAAGAATACATATTTAGCTTAGTATGGTAAGTCGTCAATTATTCCGCCGAGCAAAAGACCCATTTGGCTTTTCCATATTCGATCTAAAGACCCGCTTATCGCACAAATTTTGCCGCATTTTAACCTAAAAGTTATATAATGGCTCTATAATTTCTTAGCAAAGGAGCTAAAATTACCGCACACAACCGAATCGTCGTTGCTTTGCCGATTTAAGCCCAGGTTTTTGGCTAAGATAAAGCTTAGCGGCGTTTTTCCTACTTAGCCTTTTAATTGTAAAGCCGCTAAATTTATGCTTATACCTTGTTACACTATTTGTTTAGTGTAAGCTTAATGGATCGTTGACGTCTTGCTATATTTAATTACCTGGGCGAGAATGCAGCTAAATTTGTAGGTAGTTTGTCATTTAATAGTTGATATTAATAAACAAATAAATAGTAATAAACAAAAGCATTATAAAAACAATTGGTTTCTTATAAAGAGTCTCTAAAATATTTTCGACAAAATCTATATCTAGCATTAAACATGCACAGAAAAATATTAAAACAATAAAACCACGTATATCTATCATATTAATAATGCCATCTTTTCTAATCGGATTTAAATATAGTATTAAGGCACTAAAAAACATTATAAGCAGTAAAAAAGATAATATTTTCTTCATATATAAAACACATTTTCTTGCGCCGCGATCAAATAAGTCGCGGCACACTAAATTAATATGACAATTCGTCAATTATACCATAAAGTAAAAGACCCATTTGGCTTTTCCATCTAACATTGACAGCATCCACACACGGTCTAAAATTGCGATTTTGTAGTAATTTATTAATAATTGCCTCCATTATTTTTCCTACGGCATAGTATTTGACTATCTCGAGAGTCACCAACTGTCTTACTACGGATTTTCCAGTCAATTGATATTTTCCAGTTATATTGTACATGTCATCTAGAATATCAACTATATTTCCAAATTGAGAAGCTAGAACGCTTGCTAGCCAATTTTTTGCCAATTCTGAACACTTAAAAACTTCATGTATCAAGAAATCGCTCGCTTTTGCCACTGCTGGAGTAATTTGATCTGGCGTAACTGTTCCTATGGTGCCTCTAAAAATATAATTAAGATTATCTGCGCTTATTTGTTTTTCTCTATCCGTAAGATTATAGTAATCCTTTATTTTATCTATTTCTGGTTTTCCCATTTTTTATCCTTTTATTCTTTATGATTTGTTTGGTTTATAGTGTTGGTATTGCTATGCCCAACGCTAAATAAAGCGCTGCAACCCGCAAGGATCACTGAAAGCGCGACTAAAAATGCTATAATTGTTTTTTTCATCTAATAACTCCTTTTGTTTATTGTAATTCGGACAAAGGGGGTTCTTTCACTCAAACAATTTTTACGTAATTCGAAATTTAAGGGCATAATACGCCCTAGCCTGAAATCTCTTGTTTAAAAAACATTGATAAATATCACGTTTTAAAAACGCCTGTAAAATGTTACTATTTTATTGATTTTTTGCTCTTTACCCGCCACTGGCGGCTATGAGCTGCTTGAATGTATTAAGTAGCCTTAAATCCGAATTACAGGGAGAATTATAGCAGACGACGGCTTAAAAATTTATATAAATTCACTTAGTTTTTCTTGAATTTTATATGGTAAAAATTGATAGCTATTATTATTTAAAACAACACTATTATTTAATATATATTAATATCTAATTCTGCCGCCTTGCCCCTTCCCTATCCTTGGCTATTTTTTTGATTTGAGCGATTTGCCATTGATTTGCGCCAAAAGCCGCTTACCGCACAAATTTTGCTGCATTTTAACCTAAAAGTTATATAATGGCTCTATAAATTCTTAGCAAAGGAGCTAAAATGGCGACAGAGCGCGAGTTGGTCAATTTCTCCCAGGAGCACGAGCTAAACACGGTGCTGGCAAGACACGGCA
>CAUUFG010000114.1:0-3481 GCA_963544335.1 uncultured Campylobacter sp. | reverse complement strand
ATTTATTTAGCGGTTTGCGCGGAAGCGGAAAAACATCAACAGCTAGAATTTTTGCCAAATCGCTAGTTTGTTCGCATGGCCCCACGGCTTTGCCTTGCGAAATGTGTGAAAACTGCGCGATGGCAAATACCTCTCGCCATATCGATATCATCGAGCTAGACGCAGCTAGTCACCGCAAAATAGACGATATTCGCGAACTAATCGAGCAAAGCCGTTACGCGCCGAGCGTGGCGCGGTTTAAGGTTTTTATCATTGATGAAGTGCACATGCTAACAAAAGAGGCGTTTAACGCACTGCTTAAAACACTAGAAGAACCGCCATCTTATGTCAAATTTATCCTAGCGACAACAGACCCGCTAAAGCTCCCAGCCACCGTGCTTTCGCGCACACAACATTTTCATTTTAAACCGATTGCGCGCGGGCTCATCACTAAGCATTTAGCTAAAATTTTACAAAACGAAAACGTAGCTTATGAGGACGCAGCTCTAGAGATTCTAGCTCGTAGTGGTTCAGGCTCACTTCGTGATACGATCACGCTTTTAGACCAAGCGATAATTTATTCAAAAGAAAACGTTACCGCAAGCGCGGTTTCTGCGATGCTTGGGCTTTTAGATCCACAAAAAATCAGCGAAATTTTATCAATCGCGATAAATCAGGATAAATCTGCGGCGATCAATCTTGCTAGTGAGCTTGAAAACTACGACGCAGGTATGATAATCGACGAAATTATCGCCATTTTAAAAGAGAAATTTTTGGCGCGCGATGCTAGTTTTAGCGTGTTGATGTTTGAGCGATTTTTTAGAATTTTAAGCGAAGCAAAAAAGATGTTAATCTCTAATTCTGATAATGCTTTTACGCTGCTTATGACGCTATTTTTGATGATGGAAGCTGTAAATTTGCGCGAAATTGATGATGTAATTGAGGGCGCAAAAATCGATCTTTCTTTGCGCGAAGCAGATGAAATCAAAAGTTCGCCAATCGGTGCAAATAGCGATTTTAACGCGAAATTTAACAACCCAGTGGCGAATACAAATTTAAATACAAATGCAAATTTAAATATGAAACAAAACCAAATTTCAGCACCAAATTTCACACAAACTAGCCCACAAAATTTAGAGCAAATTAGCCCGCAACAAAATTTTTCCACCAATCAAACCCAAAATACAGCTCCAAACGCCGAAATTTCGCACTATAGCGACTTTATCAAAGCGCTCATTAATCGCGATATTGAGCTTGGCGAGTGTTTTAAAAATTACATTGATTTTGTAAATTTTGATGGTAAAAATTTGGCATTAATCTCGCGCGTACCGGATGAAAAACGCGATTTTATGCGCAGAGCATCAAAAGGGATCAGGCAAGTTTTGAGCCAAATTTATGGCGAAAATGCAAAAATTCAAATAGAAAATAGTGACGTAAAAAAAAACCATAGCGAGCCAAATTTAAGAGCACAAAGCTTAGATAATAAAATTTCGGACGCGCAAGATAGCAAATTAACGCCACAAAATTCTCAAATTTCAAATCTAAATGAGAACGAAAATGCAAATTTTACAGATCAAAACAGCAAAAAGGAGCAAATTTCTAACAATCAAAGCGGATTTTCGCAACGTTTTTTAAGCCAAATTAAACCCGACTTAGCGCAAACTCCATCGCAAAATTTCGAGCAAGCGCCACAAACCAATGCGCAAAAAATCGCCGAACTTGGCGCAAAAACAGAGCAAATCAAACAAGTTAGCGCGAGTGACATTTTACACCAAATTCAGCCAAACGCAAATTTCACACAACAAACCTATGCGCAAAAAATGTTAAAAACTCTCGAGCACTATTTTGGCAAAAGCGAACCAATAAGCTAAAGCCAACCACAAGCAAAGTGCTTTAAAATGCGCTTAAAACGATAAAAAAGCCAAAGCCGCGAAGCAAATTTCGTAAATCAACAGCTTTGTTTGTTTTAATGTCGCCTTGATTTTTGCAATAACCTTGCAAACAAATCGTAAAATTGTCAACAATAAATTACAAAATATAATCGCCGATTTTACTCTAATTGCTTCAAAAATGGTGTTTTTAATTTCTGTGTTGCCACATATCGCTACACAATCTAGCAATAAGCGATACCCGAATAAAAGCTTTTATTTTTCAACCTGCTTGATTTTGACTTTTCTAGCTTGATAATTTTAAAAATCCAACAAAATTTAGATTTTAATTGTTTTTGTAAATTTGTTTTATTTTGGCGTTGATTTATAGCTCTGAGTTTTTCTAAAGCATCAACAGGTATCGGCGACTAGCGTTCTATTTGCAAAAGACTCACACAAAAAAGTATTCTCGGATAGCTTTTGCCATAGTTAGTTTAGTTTAGAACTTGAAATACTCTTTAAGATTTAGCTTAAATAAAATAGTGTCAAGAGTGGCTAAATTAGGATATCGCGTTTTGATGGGTATTTTGTAAAATTTGCCTGCAGGTTAATTAAATCGCAGGCAAATTTTAACTCACATTTCGGGCTTACAAATCTCACCGCGCAAAATATTTTTAATCGTCGCAGTGCCAATTATCGCGATCATCACGCAAAGCATCGCAAAAAACACAATGCCCAAAATCGCAAAAATATCATTTCTACTAATTTCATACGCGCGAAGCACGGCCACACAAATCGCAGCAGTAGGAAACGTAAAAGCCCACCACGAAAGGAAAAATTTAAGTTTAACGAAATTTTTATACATAAAAATCACCAAAAATGTAAAAAATAGCCCCAAATTTAGCAAAATCATTCCAAAAACATCCATTTCACCGGTGAGTTTAACAATATCTAAAAAGCCAATCGCAGGTGGCGCGATAAGAATAAATAGCGTCGGCATGAACTTTTGCGGAAGCTGATCGTGAAATAAAATACGATAAAAAATAATAGCAAAAAGCACAACATAGAAAAAAATCGCAAGCGAAAAGTAGTACCAAAGCCACATTTTTGGGGCATTTGCAGCGATAATAACAAGCAAATTACCCACAATCGGGATAAACCACGCTGGATTTGAGTGCTTGATCTCTAAATTTCGATTGATCCAAAAAGAGACAACATATAGCGTAAGAATCGTCAAAATTGCCGTCCCAGCATAAAAAAATAGCGCATAAATCAGCGGCGTATCGCGCCAAAGCATCGCCAAAAGTAGCATTGAAATCGGAAAAGCGGCGAAAAAATTTATCTTTATTACGTGCGCAAACTCAGCCTTTACAGCGGCAAAATTTCTCATGATTTTCGTGCCATAAAGCAGACAAATCAGCGCAAAAATCGCTGTTACAAAATATTTTATTAGCATGCCTACTATCTGGCTAAGCTCGAAAATTTCGTTCAATTTCGCATACGCTACACCAAGACCGCCAAGACCTAAAATCACAGCGAAAAACATTATCGGAAAATTTGAAATTTTATCTTTCATTAGTTTTTATCCTTAAATAAATTTAAAATTTTGCGTTTTATTGTGCAAATTATTTTAC
>CAUUFG010000113.1:0-3535 GCA_963544335.1 uncultured Campylobacter sp. | reverse complement strand
CCAGGTTTTATAGCTACCGAGCCACTTTTACATAGCGGACACGTATCGCTTTCATAAATATCAAAATCAAAATTACCAAGCGTAAAAAGCGGTTT
Organism: uncultured Campylobacter sp.; assembly: GCA_963544335.1. Lineage (GTDB taxonomy): Bacteria > Campylobacterota > Campylobacteria > Campylobacterales > Campylobacteraceae > Campylobacter_B. The sequence continues at coordinate 3,440 of CAUUFG010000113.1, read as the reverse complement.
ATCCTCGGGTAATTTCGCACTATTTTTTCGCGCATTGCCCAAATTTTTAACCGCACAAAAGCCACGATTTGCAAGCGCTGCAAAAGCCACGACCTCGCCGCCTAAACTCTCGATTATTTTCGCGCTCTCTAGGGCTGAACCCCCAGTCGTAATCACATCCTCACAAACGATAAATTTTTCGCCACGAATCACGCTAAATCCGCGTCTAAGCGTCATTATTTTATCCACGCGTTCTGTAAAAATAAAACGCTTTTTAGCAGCGCGCGCTAGCTCATATCCAGCCAAAACACCGCCCAAAGCAGGGCTACAAACACTATCAAATTCCACGCCAAATTCCGCGATAACTCGCGCCAATTCATCGGCTAATTTTCCAGCTATTTCAGGGTTTTCTAACACCTTCGCACTTTGCAAATAAAACTCAGAATGCTTCCCGCTAGAAAGCAAAAAATGTCCTTGTAAATATGCGCCAACATCTTTGTAAGTTGATTCTAAATTCATGATTTTCTCCTTAAAATTTGATGAAATTTCGCGCGATTTTAGCCAAATTTGACTAAATTTCATTAACAAAATTTGTAAAATATCGACGCGCTTATTTATTTGATAAGAGTAAGGGCGAATTTACTAAAATTTTTAAGAAATTTAAATGAATTTATGAAAAGAATAGGAGACTTTTAGCAAGGATTTTTAAAGCTTTTACACATTTAAACGATTACGCGCATTGATTTTAAGGGCTATAAGTGGCTAAAAAGTAAGCAAAAATTAGCCAAATTTTGTGAGTTTTTAGAGATTTAAGAGTTAAAAATTATTGTCTAATCCCCGCAAAGCTAAATTTAAATAGTAATTTAAGCTCTAAACAGCTCGCGGGCGTTAAGTTATCTTGCGTAAAAACTTTAAAAAGCTTTTTAAACGTGTTTGTTTTAAAAGAGATAAAAGATAAAAAATGAGAAATCTTTTAAATGTCAAGAATTACCAAGGCAAAGATATCTTAAAACAGACTTTAGATATTTGTGTTTTAAACTACAAATTAATTAAGTAAGACAAAATAAAATAATGCAACTCAAACCAAAACAAAGTAAATTGAAATAAGCAAACCAATGTAAAACCAGCTAAAACGAAATAAATTCAACAAAAAAGCAAAAGCAAATCTTTTTTATTGATATTTTGCGCTATTTGCAAACTCATTTTTGTAGCACTTAACAGATAGTTTAATCCACAAACATGCCACACGCTAATCTCGCATCAATCTTACTAAACGGTCTTAAATAAGCACTAACAAAGCGCATACAAAACAATCAAATTTGACATGACTGCCAAATAGCGGTCAAAATCAACACAAATTAAACACGAATCGTATGCAAAAACTGCATGTGTCGGCGGTATTGTTCCACGATATCATTTATCAGCGTCGTCTCACTCCAGCCAAACACATCGTAATCTTGTCCGCCCCCTTTTAAGAAAACCTCCGCACGATAATACAAATCATCGCCATCCATCGCACGTGAATAATCTGGGCTTTCGTTTTTTGTAAGCTTAATCCCGTAGTAAAAATCTCTCTCATCACCAAGCAAAACGCACAAATTTATAAAATTTTGACTCTTTGAAATTTTAGCCTCCAGCCCGTTTTTTTCAAACTCCAAGCGCAGTTTTTCAAACGCATCACAAGCTGTTTCATCGATAAATTTTAACGCGTCTTTTTTGCTAGGTAGCATAATAATCGCGCGAAGCCTCTCTTGCCAAGTTTTAGAAAACTCATCAAGTGGAATGTTGTTTAAATTTTGTGTTTGTTTTTTTTATAACATCTATTTGCAAAGCCTTCATCGTCCCAAAAATCACTCCTAAAAGCGCGATTGTAAAGGGTAGGGTGCAAACAATAGTCATAGCACCCAAAGAGGCTAAACCGCCACTTTTCATCAGTGCAAATGACGCGACACAAATCGACACACCCCAAACGACATTTTGCCACGTTGGCGTACGTTTTTGCCATTAGAGCTAAGCATATACATCACAATCATCGCAGAATCAGCAGAAGTTACAAAAAATATCAAAATAACCACAACAGCTATCGCGCCTAAAATTTGGCTAAATGCAAATTTATCTAAAAACATAAATAGAGCCATCGCAGGATCGTTAAGTGCCATTTCGCCAAGCTCACTAAAACCGCCTTTAACCAAATTTATCGCCGAATTTCCAAAAAAACTCATCCAAGCAAACGTAAATCCGCACGGCACCAAAAGCACGCCGATGATAAATTCGCGTATTGTGTGCCCTTTTGAAATTTTAGCGATAAACAGCCCGACAAACGGCGACCAGCTAAGCCACCAAGCCCAATAAAGCAGCGTCCAACCGCCAAGCCATTTATCATTAGCGCGCTCATAAGCGTAGAGATTAAACGTATTTGAAACAAGCGTCGAAATGTAATTTCCGCTATTTTGCACAAACGCCTTTAAAAGCATCGTCGTATCGCTTAGAAAAAGTATAAAAAGCATGAAAAAAATGACCAAAATGATGTTTAAATTTGACAAAATTTTAATCCCGCGACCAACACCAGAAACAGCAGACAAAATAGCGCACAAACACAAAATCACCAAAAGCAAGGTGTGCATACTAGGCGCACCAAAGACGTGCGTAAGCCCTGCATTTACCTGCAAAACACCATATCCAAGCGACGTCGCCACACCAAAAAGTCTCGCTACAAGCGCGAAAATATCGATAATATCGCCGATTCTGCCATAAATTTTATCGCCAATTAAAGGATAAAAAGCCGAACGCAAAGTAAGCGGTAGCCCGTGTCTATACGAAAAAAACGCCAAAATCAGCGCGATAATCACATAATGTGAGCCATAATAGATAAACTCGCCTTTTCAATCAAAAAATAATCACCGAGCCCACAAACATCACTAAGCCCCTAGCGAAAAAACGTAATATTCATCACTAAATTCTGCGCGCAAATTTTTCGTGCTAGGCGGGGATAAAAAGGCTCACTCAAGGCAAAAAATACGAGTCCGATACCCATTCCGGCGACAAAAAGTATTACAAACCACGAAATATTTTTGTATTCTGGCTTTGTGTGATCTGCACCGAGCTTTATTTCACCAAATTTATCAAAAAATACCACTACTGCGCAATCACCGCCGTTCCATAGACATATATTTCAGCAGTACCTTGTGCCGCCGAACTAGAAAATCGCACATTCACAATCGAGTTTGCGCCTAGGCGCTTCGCCTCTTTTTGCATACGCGCCACAGCTTCATTTCGCGTCTCATTTAGTAGCTCACTATAGCCTTTTAATTCGCCGCCAAAAATGTTTTTAAAATCTGCCATAATATCGCGCCCAATGTGTTTTGAACGCACCGTCGTGCCTGAGACAAGACCAAGAGATTTTATGATCGTTTTGCCAGCAATTTCTGGAGTATTTACCATAAACATTGTTTCTCCTTAAA
>CAUUFG010000112.1:0-3712 GCA_963544335.1 uncultured Campylobacter sp. | reverse complement strand
CGTAAATGATGAGTATTTAAAACAAGCCATCAACAGCTTTAAATTAACAATCAAACCTCTATTTACAAAGCTTTAGTAGTTTTAGATATAAATTCGCAAGATGCTCATCAAAAAAAAGAGTGTTTTATAAGATTTTAAAGTTTCTTAAAAAAATATCTTGTTGAAGATAAATAATCACTTTGTTAAATTATTTTTTATCGTTTTTTATAAAAAATCCTTTGAGATTTGCATTAAAAAGCTCAAATTTGCTTGAAATTTTCTTTAAGACAATTTGTTTTCTTACATATAGAGATATAAAATTTCCTTTTCAATGCGTTAAAATTTAGCAAAGTAAAGTTTTAATAAATTAGGAAATTTGCACTTTGTTGATGTAATTTTTGTTGTTTGCAAACTCATTTTTTTGCAGTATTTTGCTGTCTTTGTCTCATATTTGCGAATCTGTCATAAGCTCACTATAATGGCAGAATTTCTAGCTTTAAGCTCTTTATCACGTTTAGCTATTTTAGATAGATCTTGCCTGTTTTACAAAACAAGCAAGCAACGGGCGATTAAAAAGGTTTCTAACATTGGCAAATAGAATAAACAAAAGGCGTTTTCCTTCTGTTTGTTTTATGCACTTTTTTAACTCAAAAATAGCTCATTATTTAAAGATTAAAATTTTTGCTATTTTAAAAGCTTTGTAATAAATTTTTCTAAATCTAAGAGCGGACTATATACTTGTTTTTCATCGCTTTTGACTTACGATGAGCCATTTAAAATATTTAAAATTTTTGCGAATATTCATGGCTTAAATATTGGATTTATTCGCGCTGGGTTTGATATATCTAAATTGTTGCAAATTTTAAACTAATTGTAATTTGCGATTTGCTCTTTTAAAAATTTGATTTTTTATAATTACGTGCAAATTTTTTATCAAAATTTCGCAACAAAAAAGAAAAACATTCAAAAATAGTTCTAAATTTCTACCCAAAAGACCCTCTTTAGCCAAACAAAATGCGCCCCAGACGTACCATATTTGATCCATTTTCAAGCGCAATTTCATAATCATCACTCATTCCCATCGAACAAATTTGCGCCCCATGCGGCTTAAGCGTCTCAAAAATTTTGCGCGTAGCCTTAAAGCTTTGCTCAATTTTGCTAGCTTCATTCGTGTGTGCGCCGATGCTCATCACGCCGATTAAATTGAGATTTTTACACTCAGATTTTATCTGTAAAAACGTTTCAACCGCGATTTTAGCGTCGATCCCGCTCTTACTAGGCTCATTAGCCACGTTGATTTCTAACAATGTATCAAGCCTATAATTTAGACGTGAATTAACAGCTTTGGCGAGTTTTGCGGAGTTGCAACTCTGCCATAATTTCGGACGTAGCGCGATTAAAGCGTTTATTTTATTGCTTTGCAAATTGCCAATAAAGTGCCAATTTATCGCCAAATTAGCTAAAATTTCACGCTTTTTTGCTAGTTCTTGCACGCGGTTTTCGCCAAAATTTATCGCCCCTTCATCAAACAGCCTACCAACAGCTTGCGCATCTACGTATTTACTCACAGCCACAATTTGAGTCTTAAAATTGGCTGTTTTTGCCAAAATTTCATCAAATTTCATTTATAAACTCCAAACATTCTTAAAAAATCATTAATTATCGTAAAAATCATCAGCGCAAAAAGTAGTGCCATCCCCACGTAGCTCGCCTTTTCAAACAGCTTTTGCGACACCGGACGACGAAAAATCAGCTCATAAAGATTAAACGCGATGTGTCCGCCATCTAGCACAGGCACTGGAAGTAGGTTTAAAATCCCCAAATTTACCGATAAAAGCGCGACCACATAGAGCAAAACACTCACACTTACGCCGACTGCGCGTGTTGTGATATCGGTCATCGCGACGATTCCGCCCATCTCTTTTATGGCGACTGCACCACTTAGAAGTTTTTCAAGCCCCACAACAATTAGCGATGAGGCTTTATAGGTCTCATTAAGTGCGAAATTTATGGAGCTAGCACCTGTGTGATAGAGCGTGATAAAATCGCCTGTTGGAGAGATACCGATAAGCGGAGGTTGAATTTTTTCGCGCCAAATGTTCTCTTTTTCGCCGATTTTTGGCGTGAGTTTGAGATGAATGGTGGAGTAATTTGAAGTAGAATTTGAGTTATTTTGCGCCGAATTTATTGCTGAATGATTATCTAAATTTGGTGTTGAAATTTGAGCTGCTTCATCGGTGTTTTTGCGTAAAATTTCGATATCAAGCTCTTTTAAAACGATATTTTTTGCGATATCATCCCACTCGCGAATTTCTACGCCATCAATCGCGACTATTTTATCGCCAGTTTTGATTCCAAATTTTTGGGCCGCGCTATCTGGGGCTATTTTGCCAACCACAGGCGCAAGACGCTCAACACCGATAAATCCGAGCGCGATGTAGATTAAAAACGCCAAAATTATATTGAAAAATGGTCCCGCAAAAAGTATCCAAATCCGCCCCAAAGGAGAACACGAATTATAACTATCAGCATCGTCGCTACGTGCCGTGGGATCGAGGTCTTCTTGCCCTTTTAGGCTCACGTATCCACCAAGTGGAACCGCGCTCAATCTATACTCAGTTTCGCCGATTTTTTTTGAGATTATCGTCTTGCCAAAGCCCACGCTAAACGTCGTAACACTCACGCCGATACTGCGCGCTGCTAAAAAATGCCCAAGTTCGTGAAAAAAAATCAAAAAAGAGATCGCCAAAATCGTAACCGCAAAGCTCGCCGAATAGTAGTAAAAGCCAACAATCAGCACCAAAATCGTCAAAATCAAACTTTTCAAACACTGCTCCTTTTGTATTTTTATACATTTTTTGTCTATTGGTGCGCGATTATAGTTAAATTTCGTCAAATTTCGGTGCAAAATTTGAGTTTTTTTTGTATAATCGCGCATTTTTTAAGAAAGGATTAAGAAATGAAAAGAAATTTTGTTTCATTTATTCTAGCATGCGCGTTTTGTTCAAATGTATTCGCTGGTGAAAAGATAATCGTAGGCGCGACTCCGGTGCCTCATGCTGAAATTTTAGAAGCTATACAAGGTGAGTTGGCTAAAAAAGGTTTTGATTTAGAGATTAAAGAATTTAACGATTATGTCGTGCCAAATATCGCCACAGCAGAAGGTGAATTAGATGCGAATTTCTACCAACACAAGCCATATTTAGAAGAATTTAACAAAAATAAAAACACAAATTTAGTCGCGACCGTGGCGGTTCATCTTGAGCCAATGGGCGTTTATAGCAAAAAAATAAAGTCACTAAAAGAGCTAAAAAATGGCGCAAAAGTTACGATACCAAACGACCCTACAAACGAATCGCGTGCGCTTGATGTTTTGGCGACGGCGGGGCTGATTGAGCTTGGCGATGGCGCGTTAAAAACTCCGCTAGATATAACGAAAAATCCACTAAATTTGGAATTTATAGAGCTTGAAGGTGCGTCTTTACCGCGCGTTTTAGATGATTGTGATATTTCGGTGATTAATACAAATTTCGCTTTTAACGCGGGGCTTAATCCGACAAAAGACGCGCTTGCGATCGAGAGCAAGGATAGTCCGTATGCAAATATTCTAGTTGTGCGAAGTGGCGATGAAAATAGCAAAAAGACAAAGGCGCTTGATGAGGCTTTGACATCACAAGTGGTGCGCGAATTTATTGAAAAAAAATATGGTGGCGCGATAATTCCAGCGTTTTAA
>CAUUFG010000111.1:0-3739 GCA_963544335.1 uncultured Campylobacter sp. | reverse complement strand
TATTTTTGGATAACCCATGCGCGTTTGCGTATAAATTTTCTAGCTCTTCTATGCGACCAGAAACTATCATATCAGCAGGTTCTAAATTTTGCGGGATAATCACCACACTAAAATCGATTTGATTGCTAGGCAAAAGCGTCGCGCTAATCCCCGCCGTATCACCATAAAAGCTCAAAATCACATCGCACTCTAGCCTATGCAAAAGTGAGATTGCAAAGAACTCGCGCGATGGACGCGAAATTCAATTTATATTCGCTATTTTGATGGAAATTTGATAAAAATTAGCAAATACGAGCATTAAATTTAGCGCAATGATGAAATTTAGACGGATGAAATTCGCGAATTCGCGCCTAAATTTACAATCAAATTTATCTATTCGCATCTACCACTGGCTTTGCAATTAAATACTTTGATCGCATTTGACTTGGCTTTTAGCACTTCATCTGCTAATTCACCCGTAGCGCAAGAGTAGTATTCGTTTAATTCGCGAAGATAATTTTCTGTTTTATATTTACATGTGTTGTAATTAAAATTATTTGCGTATCGCAAACAAGACGGCGCATTTGGCGCATAACAATAGCCGTAAATGAATGATAAATTTAGTAAAAAACTTGTGATAAATTTCATTATTTAACTTTTTTAAACACAACACTAGCGCAAATTCCTAGCATCAAAATTCCTAAAATTATATACAAACTAGTTTGCGCCGAAATAGTAAAATTATGACCGAAAATATGAGCCGATGCGTTTAGGGCTAATTTTGTGGCAATAAAAAATAAAAGTGCCACGACAGCTTTTTCCAAATACGCCAAATAATTTTTCAGTGCTTCTAAAACGAAATATAACGTCCTAAGTCCCAAAATAGAAAATATCATCGCCGAATATATAACTAGTGGATCTTGACTTACCGCAATAACAGCAGGAACACTATCAAATGCGAACATTACGTCGCTTAACTCTATCACACAAAGGCATAAAAACAAAGGCGTAGCGATCCAAACGGCTTTTAGCTTAGTGATTTTAGCGTTTAATTTTTCTTGTTCGTCCTTTGAAATTTGTGCCGTTATTTGATCTTTTTTTACAAAAAAATTATGTCCGAAAAGTTTAGGTACTACCGGGAAAAATCGATAAACCGCGCGATATGCTAAGTGATTGGAGTAGTCCGTTTCTTCTGTTTCATCTTCTTCACCTTTTAGCATTAAAACCGCTGTATATGCCACAACTATGGCGAAAATAAGCTCTACCCACGGCGAAATAGCAAACAATCCGGCGCCAACAGCTACGAAAATCAATCTAAAAACAATTGTGCCGATGATACCAAAATATAGCACTCTATGACGATAAATTTCAGGCACCCCAAACCATGCGAAAATTGCCATCATAACGAATAAATTATCCACCGAAAGTGATTTTTCTAAAACGTATCCAGCAAAATATAGACTAGAAATTTCGCTCCCTTGAGTAAAATACAAATACAAACCAAACAGTACCGAAACGACTATCCAAAATATAGACCAAACGATAGCTTGTTTGAGTGAGATTTTCTCGTCGTTTTTGTGCGCTAAAAAATCTATAACTAACGCCAACACAACAAATACTATAAAAACGATTAAAGTTTGTAAATTTAAAATTCCCATATTTTTCCTTAATTTTCGCAACTTTGCGTCGGAAGTCCTTTTTCTTTATTGAGTTCTTGCGCCGCTTTGCACGCCGAATACGATTGTTTTCCCGCGCAATTTAAATTATACCAATCTATCATATAGGTATTAGTTCGGACTTTTTGATTATATGATTCTACTTCGTAACTCGAATATTTATTTACATATGCTGAACTTAACGATCTTTCAAGTGCGAGAGCTTTGTTGTAAATTACAACGCATTGTTTCATAAGCTCGTCGCTAATTACAGGTACATATCCGTATGTCCTATACGATGGCGGAATTTCGTATCCGCCGTCAAAAGAAAACAAGGCGACAATAAAGACCGCCGAATTTAAAATAATCTTTTTCATAGGTATTTTACTACCGAACGCATTATGAGATCTTCTAATCTTCTGTCGTTAGTCGGCTCTCCTATGGCGGAGAATTTCCACTCTCCGTTTCGTTTATAAAGTTTGCCTAAAATCATAGCCACTTTATATGCAAATGCGCTATCTCGCGTGATTTCATACGTAGCAAACACCTTATTTACTCTTTGAGGCGTGCCTTCGTATAATCTAATACTCGCGAACGGAATTTTATCGAAATCTACCTGATTATACGAATTTAATACGAAAAATATCTGTTCTACGTCGTCGTTAATGCGATTTAATTCAACGCTTATTATTTCATTATCCAAGCCATCGTCTCCGCCGACATCACCCGTCAAATCATCTCCGCTGTGAAATATGCCTGGAGCCGATTTTTTACCAAAATATACCACGTCACAAAACCACTTGTGAACATTAAACATCGCCGCGCTTAAATCTAAATCCACCGGAACTATTTTATCTCTAAAAAATCCTTTTTGCGTTATAGCACCCCAATTTGCACCGACGCAAAAGTTTATAAGTCTCTCACCGCTATCTTTAGCGAGAGAAATTTTTTGTCCTTTTACTAAATTTATAGCCATGATAGCGCCTTAAACATTCAAGCCAAATTGTCTGCAAAAGCCTTCCAATCCGCTTTTAAAACCGCTTCCTGTAGCGGCAAATCTCCACCCTGCGTCTTTGAGATAAATTTTGCCGAAATTTACCGCCGTTTCCGTGGAAAAATCTTCTTCTAAATCGTATCTAGCAATCTCTTTTCCGCTATTTTCATCTACGATTCGTATAAACGCGTTTCTTACCATACCGAAATTTTGGCGTCTAGAAGTAGCTTCGTGTATCGTTACTACGATATTTATCTCTTTTACGTTTTGCGAAATTTTGCTTAAATCTATTTTTATCACTTCATCATCGCCCTCTCCAGCGCCAGTGCGATTATCGCCCATATGCACGACCGAACCCTCAGCACTTGTTAGATTATTATAAAATACGAAATTTCTATCATTTTCTACTTTTCCCGACGCTCCCAATAAAAACGCACTAGCGTCTAAATCAAATTCCGCGCCGGTATCACTAGAATTTGCATCCCAACCAAGCCCCACCAAAATTTTACTAAGCCCTGGCACTTCTTTACTCAAACTAACCCTACCGCCTTTCGATAAGTTTATAGCCATTTTCGACTCCTAAAACGTATTTCTTTATCCTATAGGATATAGATTTGTGGATTTTATCGAAATAAAGTTTAAGATTAACTTTACCCATAGGATAAAATTTATGAGCGAAAATATTAAATTTTTTAGTGCGGATGAGATCAGGGATTTTCACGTATGCATCTCACAAAACGTGCGCAAACTGCGCGAAAAAGCAGGGCTTAGTCAACTCGAACTTGCGCTTAATATGGATATAAAATCGGTCGCGTTTTACTCAAATTGTGAAAGTTGTCGCTATGAAAAGCACTTTAATTTAGAACACATATATAAAATTTCGAAAATTTTAGGTGTAAATGCTAGTGAAATTTTGAAATTTGATGAGTGAATTTGGTGTAAAATTTAGCTAAATTTGCACCAAATTTGGTATGTCATTTTTCAATCAAATTCATCGCATTTAAACAGCGAATACAAGCAAGCAAAATAGAGCAAATTTGGTGCAATTTTCGCCAATTTGAAAGTATCTTTTGGGATTTGCGCATTACTAAAATCATCGCTCCAAATTTCG
>CAUUFG010000110.1:0-3939 GCA_963544335.1 uncultured Campylobacter sp. | reverse complement strand
TAGCTCTTTTCAAAAAGTAGCTGCATTCCAAGGCAAATGCCTAAAAATGGCTTCCCGCTAGCTATAAACTCGCGCAAAGCCACGTCTAAATTTAGGGTGCGAATTTTACTCATCGCCTCGCCAAATGCGCCAACACCAGGTAGCAAAATACGATCAAATTTAGTTAAATTTTCCGCCTCGCGCACGATTTGCGTCTTTGCGCCAAGATAATCAAAGGCATTTTGTACGCTACGCAAATTTCCAGCGCCATAATCGATAATACCTATCACGACGCGTCCTTATTTAAAGCGTGTTTAAACTCAGGGATAATCTCGCAAATTTCTGCCTCAATCCCTTTTTCGTCTTCGCAATTTGCAAGTGTTTGGATTTGAGATTTCAAAAGTTCTAAATCATAACTAAACTCATTTCCACTAGCGACAAAAATTGATTCAAATTCTGTTTTTTTATCGCTTTCATTAATTAAAAGCTCTTCATAAAGCTTCTCACCAGGACGCAAACCGACAAATTTGACACCAAGCTCTTCTTTTCCTGCAAGCTGAAGCATCTTGCGCGCAAGATCGGCGATTTTAATCGGTTTTCCCATATCAAGCACAAAAAGTTCGCCACCTTTTGCGATCGAAGCAGCTTGTAACACCAGCTGACACGCCTCGCTAACTAGCATAAAATAGCGCACAATATCAGGGTGTGTGACGGTTAGAGGTTTATTGGCTTCAATGAGAGTTTTAAATTTTGGAATAACACTTCCGCTACTTCCTAAAACATTACCAAAACGCACAGCGACATACTCTGTTTTTGAAAAGCGGTTTAAATTTAACGAATAAATTTCGCAAATTCGCTTTGTAGCGCCCATTATGCTAGTTGGGCGCACGGCTTTATCTGTGGAGATTAGCACGACGCGTTTTACGCCGTATTCATCGGATAGATCCATTACATTTTTTGTGCCTAAAACGTTATTTCGCACCGCCATTCGTGGATTAAACTCACAAAGTGGCACATGTTTATATGCGGCGGCGTGGACCACAATATCTGGGCGAAATTCGGCGAAAATTTTGGCTAGTTCGTCTTTGTAGACGATATTTACCATCTTTAGTCTGTTTCGCTCATCGGCTAATGTTAGCTCGTTTATTTTATATAAATTAAACTCGGAGTGATCTACCATAATCAGCTCTTTTGCGCCAAATTTTAAGCATTGCAAGCAAATTTCACTACCGATCGTCCCGCCAGCACCAGTTACCAAAACGACCTTATCTTTAATAAATTTTTCAACAACGCCATTATCTAAATCTTTTGGCTTTCTAGCCAGAAGATCTTCGATCGAAATATCGCGGATTTTGCTTTGGACTTTTGATTTTTCATCTTCAATTAAAGAGAAAATTTTCACATCTTTTATGCCGAAATTTACTAGCTCATCATAGAGTTCTTTTAGCTCTTGTGGGCTTAGACGTAGCGCGATAATAGCTGTTTTTACATCGTATTTTTTGATTGCTTGTGGAATGTAGTGTTTTGGACGGACGATGAAATTTTCACAATACGTACCAACTAGCTCATCGCGCCCATCGACAACACTAACTGCGTAGTAGTTTATGTAGCCTTGCTTCATACCCTTTAAAACGTGTATTGTCTTATTTGTAGCACCAATTACAATACAAGGCTCATTAAGTGGCGCAGAGCTTTTCGTCTCTAAAATCATTCGCTTTAAGGCCCTAAAAGCACTAATAACAAGATACGAAAGTATAAAATCTATCGCAATTACGCTGCGCGGAAACGGCTCAAACAGCTCATCAAAAGTCAAATAAAACAGCATAAAGATCAAATTTGATAAAAATAGCGAATAAAATATCTTTCGCGCTTCAAAAAGACCAAAAAATCTCCACGGAACTTTGTAAATTTTAAAGAGCCATAAAAAGCTAATTTTAAGCGCGGTTAAAAAGACCGCCGCCAAGATTAAACCTTTATAAAAATCATTCGGAATGTCGCCATTAAAACGCAAAAAGTAAGAAATCACAACGCTAAGCGTGCAAATAATGATGTCAAGCGTAATAAAAAATGCGTATCTTTTTGTCTTTGTCGCTTTGAAAAGTTCCATTAAATATTAGCCTTTATGATTTCGCACACTTTATCAATCTCACTATCGCTCATACCACTTCCGCTAGGTAGGCAAATCCCGCGCGAAAATAGATCCTCACTCGTGCCATCACACTCACAAATCGCGCCTTTGAAAACTGGTTGCAAATGCATAGGTTTCCATAGCGGTCTGCTCTCTATATCGGCGTGATTTAGCGCGTCAATTACCTTTAAATGCGCGTCTTTTTTGCCAAAAACAAGCGTCGTGAGCCATCTATTGCCATGCGCGCCATCAATCTCGGGCATAAAATTTAGATCAAGCTCGGCTAAATTTCGCTCATATTTTTCAAAAATTTCACGTTTTTTGGCTACGCGATCTTTTAATACTTCCATCTGTCCGACGCCGATTGCGCCTAAAACATTGCTTAATCTGTAATTATATCCATAATCTAAATGCTCATAATGAAGTAGTGGCTCGCGCGCTTGAGTGCTATAATAGCGGGCTTTGGCGATAAAATCTGCGTCGTTTGAGATAAGCATTCCACCGCCACTTGTGGTGATGATTTTATTCCCATTAAAGCTCAATGCCCCAACTTCGCCGATGCTACCAAGAGCTTTGCCTTTATAAAATCCGCCAAGTGCTTCTGCGGCATCTTCAATCACGGCAATATCAAATTTGGCGCAAATTTCGCAAATTTCGTCCATTTTTGCCGATTGTCCGTAAAGGTGCGTAACAATCAAAGCTTTTGGTTTTTTGGGCGCGTTTTTGATCGCTTTTTCTAGCAATTTTGGGCTTAAATTCCAACTCTCATCGCAATCAATCAAAATCGCATTGCACTTTTCATAAAAAATCGGATTCACAGAAGCCATAAAAGTAAAACTAGAAGCCAAAATATAATCGCCCTCTTTTACGCCAAGCGTGCGAAGTGCAAGATGAAGCGCGGCCGTCCCTGCATTTAGCGCAAGAGCCGATTTTACGGCGCAATACTCGCACACAGCCTTTTCAAATTTATCAACATATTCGCCAAGTGGAGCGATATAATTACTCTCAAAAACTCTCTTTATATATTCAAACTCATTGCCACCCATATTTGGTGGGCTTAAAAAAATTCTTGCCATTTTGTCCTCTTTTAGAAAAAATTCGCGCTATTTTAGCACCTTTTGATTAAATTTGGCGCGGTGGCTTGTTTAAATTTAATCTTGCGTCCATTTGCCTATAAATTTGAGATATTTTTGGTGCAAATTTAGGCGGTTTTGCAAGTTTATTTGCGCCAAATTTTTGCAAAATTTTGCTTTAGTTTTGCGCTAAATTCTAAAATTTTTATCAAATTCAGTCTAAATTTCACGCCAAATTTAGTAGCAAATTTGGTTAAAGCCTATCTAAATTTAGTGCCTCTTTAAATTTAATCACACATGCTGGAACACCCACCGCTACGGCATTATCATCTAAATTTCTAATCATCACAGCCCCAGCACCAATAGTGCAATTTGAGCCGATTTTCACAAGCTGAATAACTCGCGCGCCAATGCCAACGTGCGAAAATGCGCCAACACTAACGCCACCAGCTAGCGCAGCACCCGGGCTAATATGCGCAAACTCGCCAATAACGCAATCATGCTCAATTATCGCGCCTGAGTTTATTATCGCGCCTGTGCCAATTTGTGCATTTGCATTTATAATAGCCCCGGCCATCACGACGCTTCCGATGCCGATTTTTGCGCTATTGCTAATAGTTGCGCGCGGGTGAATAAGAGTAGCTATTTCAAAGCCAAAATCAGCCACTTTTTGCATTAAATTCGCACGAATTTGGTTATCACCAATCGCGATGATAACTGGAAATTTCGTCAAATTTGGCTCAAATTTAACCCCTTTTG
>CAUUFG010000109.1:0-4140 GCA_963544335.1 uncultured Campylobacter sp. | reverse complement strand
TGTCTCAAATCGTGAGCTGGAATTATATACATGCAATGCTTAAATTAAGCTGAAATATTTGGAGGAAAATACATTTTTTTAAAAAAATTTACTTTTTTCGCATTTAAATTCAAATTTTCCGCCCTTACTAAACTCATCAAACATCATTTTAAAATCACGCCCGATTGCGTCTATATTTGCTAAATCGCATTTCCCATTGTATAGATAATCAAATTTGTCATTTTTTGCGCCACGCAAGCTGTTAAAATAAATTATCTCATAACAAACACCGCAATACGAAATAAAATACCCGCTTTGGCAAAATCCATTGCGCTCATAAAATTTTAATCTTCTTTTGCGAAGCTCTTTTTCGTCATCACAGCAGTTTTCATATGGATTTTCTATCTCAGCGACCACAATCGCATCGGCAAATTTATTCGTCAGCGCATTTAAAATTTGCGCCCCAACCCCACTGTTTCTAGCATTAAAATTTACTGCCAAAAACGCTAAATAAGCTAAATTTTGCCATCTTCTAATAGATGCAAAACCTAAAAATTGCCCATCCTCAACAGCCGCCAAATGTTCAAATTCCGCCTCACTTAACTCATCTACACAAAATGGCGCAATCAATTCGCAAGGCGGAAAAGCCTCGTGTGCAAGCTTAGCAATGCAGGGCATAAATTTTGCGCGATTTTCATCACAAATTTCTACAATTTTCATCACAGCCCCATATCGCTAAGCCCAGCATCAATCGCTTTTTTTAGACACATCGGCGCAGAAATTTTACGAAATTTAATCTCGCGCGCGCTAGTTGTTACCACACAAATTTCCCCATACGCAACAAATTTCGTAAATAATCTTTGCTTTAAATTTATCGATTCTATGCGCGAATATCGCACTTCAAGCCACTTTTTACATAAAAATCCGCTCTTAAAAATCACTCGTCGATCAGTCGCTATAAAATATGAAAAAAACATATTAAAAATGACAACGGCGATCAAAATCCAACCAAAAGTTTTCAAAATTTCGTCTGAATAATTTAAATATTGCATCGTTATATATTTATGCGCGTAATTGCTCGCCACAAACATCACCGCAGCACAAAAAAGATGCGGAATAAACGCCAAAATACTGAGCCTAGCAGTAGCCAAAACTCTCTCATTTTTTTCTAAATTTCTTGAAATAAAATCCATAAATCCTACTTAAAAGTCACTCAAAATTTACACTATTAAAGCGTATTAAAGACGCGATCCCCAGCATCGCCAAGACCAGGAATAATATAACCGTTTTCATTTAGACCTTCGTCGATTTTCGCAATATAAACCGGCACATCAGGGTAAATTTCGCTAAATTTTTTCAAACCCTGTGGCGCACCCAAAATCGATATAAATTTAATTTTCTCTACGCCTTTTTTCTTTAAAAATTTAACCGCCTCGATCGCAGTGCCACCAGTAGCAAACATCGGATCAATTATAATCGCTTGGCGAGAGGCGAAATCTTGCGGAAATTTTGCGTAATAAAACTGCGCCTCAAGACTCTTTTCATTGCGCTCAAAGCCCAAAAATCCGACACTCGCATCAGGAATTAGTTTAAAAACCGCATCAAGCATGCCAAGCGCGGCACGTAAAATCGGGCAAATCATAATTTTTGCGTCTAATTTTTGCGCATTGGCGGGAGCAACAGGTGTTTGCACGGGTGCCGATTTTAACGTCAAATCAGAACACGCCTCAAACATCAAAAGATAACTAATCTCATCAATCAACATACGAAACTGAAATGGATCTGTGTTTTTATCGCGCAAAATGGCGAGTTTGTGTTCGATAAGCGGGTGAGAAACTTCAAAAATATTTTTCATTTTTTTCCTTTAAAATTACAAAAAATCGGCTGATTTTACAAAATTCAAGGTAAAAATAGAGTAAAACAGGCGAATTTAGTGGGAAATTTTAATGAAATTCTCAAAAATTTTAAAACAACAAAAACTAAATTTTTAAGTAAATTTCGGTCTAAATTTATTAATATTTTTCGCGTCTAGCTTAAAAACTTATAAAAAGCAAAAACTTTCTGCGATTTAGAATTTATTTGTAAATCGCAAATGCGCTCTTACATTATAAATATAAATCATTTTGTCGGTAATATAGAGTTTTATTTGCTTTTTATAACCATAAAATTTGAAATATTTTTGCGAAAATTTAAAGACAGATAAGATTATTAAATTTGGCGCGATTTTAAGTAAAAAATTATTTAAAATTATCAAATTTGAATGCAAGCTTTATGAATTAATCTATGGCTTATGGATATAGCACAAAGGCGATCAAGAACTGCAAAAATTAGGCACAAATCATATCAATCAAACCCAGCCTACACCAAATTTGCTTTGCCAAAATAAAATTTCATTCGCCTATTTTTGCCAAAAATAATCTGATGCAAAAATTTATTTTTTTATGAAAATTTACATTTTAATTAAAATTAAATTGATAAACATTTTCGCCAGAATAGATGATAAAGCCCTATTTTAATACTATTTTTGGGCTATCTTTAAACAAAAAAAAAAAAACGATTCTTATTTAATAATTTTTGTTATTATTCCACATTTTTTATTTATAAAATTTTAAGGAGAAAGGATGAATAAAATTCTTTTGGCTTTGGTCGCAACCGCTGGACTGCTGTATGCGAATACGTTGGAAAAAATCCAAGAAACAAAAGTAATAAGTATTGGAGTACGCAATAATTTACCACCTTTTGGATATCAAGATTTAAATGGCATTTTACACGGATTTGATGTAGAACTTGCGCAAAAAATTGGCAAATCAATTGTCGGCGAAGATGGCAAAGTCATTTTGGTGTCATTAAATGATTCTAGCGAACGAATAAATGTACTTACTTCAAATCGCGTAGATCTAGTTGTTGCAAATTTTGCAAATACTCCGCAACGTGCTGAGATGGTGGATTTTTCTACGCCCTACATGTCTAGCTACTTATCAATTTTAACACGAGTAAGCGACGAAATTTCATCAGTTGAATATTTTGATAATAATAAAACTTTACTCTATATTGAAGGCTCTATAGCAGATGATTACAAAGATCTTGGCAATATTAGAGCAAATTGGAAAAAATGCAAAGATAAAGCTGACTGCTACGGGAAGCTATTGAACAAAGAAGGAGACGGCTTTATATATACAAATATTTTAATTGCCGATTTAGCCGTCAATAACAAAAAACTTGAATTTGGAGTACCATTTGTAGATAATCGCGCATGGCATAATTGCGTTGGTGTATCCAAAGGTAATCATGCATTACGCGAAGCTGTTAATAAAGAAATCAGCACATTGGTTAAAAATGGGTTTTTCACAGAAGAATATGAAAAATATCTTGAGCCTTTTTATCAAGACACAATTCACAAAAATCATATTTTATTAGAAGACGTTTATAATTTTATTTCCCCAAAATAAAAAATAATCAAATTTGAGCGAAATTATCTCTTACTTTTCGCTCAAAAATTTATATATCTAAAATGACAAATTCATCTAGTTTTTAAAAAATAAAATTAATTTAGGATCAAAATAATTCAAAAACATTCAAAGAAAAAATGAAATAAAGTTTCAAAAATATGCTAACTAAATTTGAATTGCTAAATGATTTTATAATACAACACAAAAAACGCAGAGAAAAAATTTGATAAAACTAAATTAAAAGCTAATCGCGCATTAAATTTGGCAAGAAAATCTATGGAATAAAAAAACTTATCGCTTTTACAACGACTGATGAAAAGTAAGTATCCAAATTCGTCCTGTTTGACTAGATATTTTCAACTATTAATTTAATCGAATTTCATTCAACAAGAAATGTGATAATTTCACCAAAAACAGCATGCAAATTTTAAATATTTTCACCCAATTTCTATCAACTTTGCATAAACACAATAGACTTTTTTAAAATCTACGCCATTATAAATTTTTGCCATGCAACGCCGATAAAATCCTATCATCGTAGCTTTTGGCACAAAAACGAATATCTGTTTTTAACACATCGGCATTTTTACCAATCACGACCACTGACATAAAATTTGGCAAATTCTATTTTGTTTTCAAACACGGTGTCTAATTTATATAGTTTTAGGGCGCAACCCTTTTATGAATTGCTTTATCATTTTACTCACTAATT
>CAUUFG010000108.1:0-4144 GCA_963544335.1 uncultured Campylobacter sp. | reverse complement strand
GTTTTAAGATCATAAGGTGCGAATTTAATATCAAGCGTGACATTTGCGTCAGTTATTCCACTGTGTTGTAAAATCGGAACTTTAAGATTATAAGCGCGCAAAGCTTGAGTTAAATTTGCGTCTAAAATAGAATTTGTTTTGAAATTTATCAGCGCGCGCGTCCCGGTCTCTAAAATGTTTTCGATAATGACATGAGATGCGTTTAAATCGATACTTTTATAGTTAATTCGGGCAAAATCTAGGTAAAAAGTGCCGTTTTTTAGTGTGATTTGCGAAAAATTTGAGACCGCTGGAGCGAGGCTAGGGTGAAAAGTGATATTTAAATCATCGATATAGGCGATACTTTCTACCTGTTTTGGATAGTATTCAAGCGTTTTTAGATTGAATTGCCCGCTTAAATTTGGTATGCGATACTTTCTTGCTGATAGCTTTTTGGTAAGCCATTCATAGAGTTCTGGCTCAATTTTTGTATTTTTTGCGATCATATTCACAAGATTAATTAAAGTTGTCGCTTTAACATTTCTAAAATTATACTCTAGCATATCATCAAGCACGTCAAATTCGATATCGCCATCAATTCCATAGCCACTAAATTTCCCGCTAAATGAACTAACTTTTACCTTTGGATCGATGAAAAATTCGCCATTTAGCGTAAGATCGTAATCTTTTAGCCAGAGTTGATCTAAATTTAGATTGTAGCGTCCGCTGTTTTCATCTACGTGCGAGACAAATTCAACATATTTTGAGCCCACATAATAGACATTATTTGAATAAGCTAGGCTTATATTTTGGTCTGATACTGATAAATTTAGCACCTGAATATGCTCAAAAAGTCTATCTATCCACGAAATTTTGTCTAAAATTTGGTGCAAATCGTCTGCCGAGCTTTGCGAATTTGGTGCGGAATTTGTCTGTTTTATCATGATGTTTTTTGCGTCGAAAATTATTTTTTTATTTAATTTTATATATAATCCGTCGATTTTTACGGCTTCATTTTCGTAACTTTTTACGCTGATGCCGTATGAAAGAGTAAGTGCGAAAATTAAAACAAAGGCAATAGCGATGAAAACAGTGCTAAGTATGATTTTTTTTATGATAGAGGCTATTTTTTTAATCATTATCTCTCTTCTTTATGATTTTAACACGCAGGTTAATACAGCTCAAACGCTATTTATTAAAAAAGGCTCTGCGACGCGGATTATAGCAGATTTGGGTGCTAAAAATCTCAAATTTACACCGCTTGATGCGAAAATTCTCTCGCTTTTAGGTGTTGTAAAACAAGGCTACATCGATATCGGCGCAACAAAATTTACAAAGATTGATTTTTTAAAAGCACTTACCACCGCGCGCCCAGCTCTTGATACTTTTACGATAATTCCAGGCGAAACGACGATAATAACTTTGCAAAATATCGCGAAAAAACAGGGCTTTAAATTTGACGAATTTGAGCGCGATTATAATGCGAGTGCGCCTTATTATGAGGGATTTTTAGTGCCTGAGACATATTCGGTTGCAAAGGGTTTAAATAGATTTGAGTTGGTTAAAAATTTAGTTGCAATCTCTCAAAAGGCACAAGATGAGCTTAAACGTGAGTTAAATTTGGACGTAAATGCTAGTGTATGGAACGAAATTTTAGTAAAAGCGTCGATTATTCAAAAAGAGGCAGCAAATGTAAAAGAGATGCCCCTTGTTGCTGGCGTGATCGAAAATCGCTTGGCAAAAAATATGAAATTAGAGATGGACGGGACGCTAAATTACGGGCAGTTTTCGCATATCAGAGTCACACCTGCGCGTATTAAAAATGACACGAGCTCATTTAATACATATCTAAATTTTGGCCTACCAAATTTGCCTGTTTGCTTGCCATCGCGCGAGGCGATAAAAGCGGCTATAAATCCCGCTAAACACGAGTTTTTATACTTCATGCTACATCGTCGTACGGGGGAGCATAATTTTGCTAGAACTTACGATGAGCATCTAAAAAATATCGAAATTCAAAGGCGTTTAAAATAAATTTCTTAAATTTTTTTTATAAATAAGAGTATTTTTTGCAATGAAATTTTGTTTTAATTAAAAAGTGATAAAATTGCGAGTTTTTATTTTTTTAAAAAGGTTTTTTTATGAGTGATATTATCTACACTTACACAGACGAAGCACCTGCGTTGGCGACATTTTCGCTATATCCGATATTTAAAACATTTTTGAGTAAAGCTGGAATTAATATCGAGACGATGGATATTTCACTTGCCGGGCGTGTTTTAGCAAATTTCCCTGAAAATTTAAAAGAGAGTCAAAAAGTAAAAGATTATCTTAAAATTTTAGGCGAATTAACGCAAGATAAAGAGGCAAATATCATAAAACTACCTAATATTTCAGCTTCTATTCCGCAACTTACAGCTTGCATCAAAGAGCTTCGCGAAAAGGGTTTTAATGTCCCGCTATATCCTGCAAATCCGCAAAATAAAGACGAAGAAGAGATAAAAGCGCGCTATGCAAAAATCCTAGGAAGTGCAGTAAATCCGGTATTGCGCGAGGGAAATTCAGATCGCCGTAGCGCAAATGCTGTAAAAGAGTATGCTCATAAATTTCCACACAAAAACGGCAAATGGGACGCAGATGTAAAAACAGAAGTTTTGCATATGAATGGTGGCGATTTTTATGCAAACGAAAGATCTAAAATCTATGAAAACGGCGCAAATTTAAGTGTGAAATTTACTTCTAAAAGTGGTGAAAGTAAAATTTTAAAACAAAATTTAAAGATAGAAAAAAACGAAGTTGTTGATGCGACTTTTATGAGCGCAAATGCTCTTGATAAATTTATTGATAAAAGCATTGAATATGCAAAAGAGCGCGGTTTACTCTATTCGGTGCATCTAAAAGCTACTATGATGAAAGTTAGCGATCCTGTTATGTTTGGGCACTTTGTGAAGAGATTTTTTTCTGATGTGTTTAGTGAATTTGGCGATGAGTTTAGAGCGCTTGGCGTAAATGAAAACAATGGATTAAAAGAGCTTTTTGCGAAAATTGATACGCTTGATGAACAAAAAAAGAGCAAAATTTACGCCAAATTTGATGAAATTTACGCAAAACGTCCGCTTTTGAGCATGGTTGATAGCGACAATGGCGTCACAAATTTGCACGTTCCAAGCGATGTGATTATTGATGCTTCGATGCCAGCGATGATACGAAATTCGGGCAAAATGTGGGATAAAGATGGCAAAGCGCGTGAATGCTTAGCTGTGATTCCAGATACTAGCTATGCGGTTATTTACGATAGCATTATTCGCGATTTAAAGGCAAATGGTGAGCTAAATCCGGCCACAATCGGAAGCGTCTCAAATATCGGTTTGATGGCAAAAAAGGCCCAAGAGTATGGCTCGCACGATAAAACATTTATCATGGAAAGTGATGGTGTGGTTGAGGTAAGTGATGAAAATGGCGAAATTCAGTTTAAATTTGAGCTAGAGAAAGGCGATATTTTCCGCATGACACAAGCAAAAGACGCGCCTATTAAAAACTGGATAAAGCTAGCAATTGATCGTGCAAGAATAACAAAATCAAAGACGATTTTTTGGCTAGATGAAAAACGCGCCCACGATAGAAATATCCATCAAATCGTCGAAAATGAGCTAAAAAATTATGATTTAGATGGGCTTGATATCGAAATTTTAAACCCATTTGACGCGACAAAAAAATCTGTTGATATTATCCGCGCGGGCAAAGATTGTATTAGTGTTACGGGTAATGTTTTGCGTGATTATTTGACCGATTTATTCCCAATTTTAGAGCTTGGAACGAGCGCAAAAATGCTATCTATTGTACCTTTATTAAATGGTGGCGGTATGTTTGAAACTGGAGCTGGCGGAAGTGCGCCAAAACACGCCGTGCAATTAATCGGCGAAAATCATTTGCGTTGGGATAGCTTAGGCGAGTTTATGGCGATGGTTGTAAGCTTAGAACATCTTGCACAAATAAAGGGCAATAAAAACGCGCAAATTCTTTCAAAAGCCCTAGATTGCGCTGTTTCTACGTGGTTGCAAAATGATAAAAGCCCTAGCAAAAATACAGGTGAAGCAGATACTAGAACGAGCCATTTTTATTTGGCAATGTATTTTGCTAATGAGCTTGCCAAAACTGAGCTTGG
>CAUUFG010000107.1:0-4199 GCA_963544335.1 uncultured Campylobacter sp. | reverse complement strand
CATTTCAAACTCCTAAATACTAAAATTACCTTTATAATGTTTTAATTACCCTGTTCAGCACTTAAAAGAGATTGATGACTTCAAGACCCTTAAGATGGGCATTTACAGCAAGTAAAAGGAATTAAAAAGAAGCGACAAGCATTCACAAAATAGTATCATGGTGGAGATGTGCGGGATTGAACCGCAGTCCAAAAATAGACGACCAAAGTATCTACATGCTTAGCAAAAGTGAAAATTTCGCCAAAGAGAACTCACTTTCCAAAATTTCCCTCTAAGGCTAGACCAAAATCGCGCCACAATCCGCGGTCAAAGAAAATGGCAAAATCGCTATTAAATTACTCGCCCCGCGCCCCTAGCGATGAGAATGCGGTTTGAGGCTCGACCGGTTACGCAGCTTTTGCGTAAGCAGGAGCAAACGTTAATTTTTTTGCGTTTAAAATTTATTTGAATTGTTTTGCGCCAAATTCAAGGCGACATGCAACAAAGACCAATCAACTCCTGTCGAAGCCAAATCATCCCCGTAAAAAATGGGCGATTATATATTTTTTTCTACAAAAAAGCAATGATTTTGTGTAGAAAATTTATCTTTAAAGTAAACTTTGGTAGATTTTCTCTTATTGATTTTGGTAGTTTACGATATAAATTATTCACGTTGTTTAAGATGAAATGAGAAATTCTTTTTTAAATTTAGATAATCATACGCAATCGCCAAACCCCGATAGTATCGGTTCATTTTCAAAACATTTTTTTAACTACCCCAGCACATTTTTTTAATATACTAAATACTGGTTTGCTCCAGTAGCTTTTGCAAATCTCTATCTCACCACCAAATTTACTTATCTTTTTTACTCTCGCTATTCATTAAAATTATTAAAAATCTCTCTAATTTTTTTTGAAATTCAAAAACATGCGTAAGTTAAAGATAGCCATTTGGTTAAATTTTATTTGCGCGCTGGGTTTGAAAACTTCACATAAATTTTTATTTTCAAATAAATTTTTAACGTTATTGTAAAAAAGATTGCAAGATTTTACATAAAATTTAATGTAAAATTTGAATGAAAATTTAACTAAATTTGAGCAAAAATTCAGATCAAATTTAGTTTAAATTCTATTATCTTGCTAAAATAGACATCTTGATAATTCGCGAAATTAGCAATTTTTCGCGCTTGATGTCCGGTTCATTTTGCCCGATTTTTAGTGTCGTTAGTGCGTTTTTAGCGATCAATGCGCGAGTATCATCGACCTTGCGAAGCCCCCAAATACTGTGCGCGATCGCCACTTCGCCATCTACTTGACCAACATAAAGCATGACATGCCCCGGAAAATATAGTAGCGTAAAATACGGCACACCTTCGCGCTTTATTAGCTCAATTTTATCGTCGTCACTAAGCGTGCTAAGATCGTAATTTTCGCCGATTGCAATTTGTGATTTTGAGTTGCGCGGGAGCCAAATCCCAAATTCTGCCATTAAGTCTTTTGTATAGAGTGAGCAATCGCGAAATTTGCCATACCCGCCCCAACCATAAGGCTCGCCAAGTATCGAATTTAGCGATGTTTTGATGTTGTAAGTATCTATTTTGGCTGGGAAATTTTGTGCGTTTTGTTTTGAAATTTGAAAACTCTCAAAGCCATTTTTTGTCAAAATTTCGCCCGTAAAAGTCTCGTCTGTTTCATCTTTTTTGATGAATAAATTTCCTATTCTTGTTATAAATTTCTCGCCGTTTGATGCTGTTATTGGCGTTTTGTCTCTTAAAATCGTGATAAATTTTGCATTTTTAAAGCGATTTTCATCATTTTCGCTGATGATTTTTATATCTTTTGCACTCACCCAGCCCCAAACACTATCCGTTTGCACGAGCGCGAATTTGCCATCTTTTGTAAAATGCGACACAAATAAAGGCTGATTTATGCCTAAAAGTGAGTTGGCTAAATTATCAAACGGCAGATTGTTGTTTGGGTTATTTAGATCATCCAAAAGTGGCTTGGTTGTTGGCGAATTTCGTAAAAACGTATCCCTTAAAGTAATAGCGTGTGCGCTAATTATGCCAAAATCTCCCTCTGCTGCATTTTGTGAAATTTCGGCAAAAAACGCATCTGAATAGGTGTCGCCATTTGGTTTAAAATACTTTTTTTGTTTTTTGTTTTGATACGCTTTTACGCCCCAAAATGCGTTTTGTTTTGCTTTTTCATGGGCTATTGGATTTAAAATTTGCTCGCTAGAAATTTGCCAAACCTTAAAATACCTTGCCAAAAATTTACTCTCATCTACATAAATTTCATCATAAATTTCAGGCAATTGATTTACATTTTGATCTAAATCTGAGCGTAAAATTGTAGAGTGTTTGTGATATTTTGTATAATTTTGAGTTTTTTCATACATAGTATTTTTTGTAAAATTATAGTGATTTGTATCTTTTGTTGAACATGCGCTAAACATAAGCGCAACGGCTAAATATGTGCTAAATTTGAGATTATTCAAGCATTCTCCTTGTAAAATTTTGGCTATAATTCTATCAAAAAATCAGGATTAAATTTGCTACAAAATATCTTAAAAATTCTACAATCTCAAAACGTTTTTCTCACAGGTGGAGGTGGCGTCGGAAAGAGTTTTACGACGACGCAAATCATCTCTCATTATAAATTAAACGGACAAAAAGTCGTCGCTCTTGGTAGCACGGGTATCGCTGCTGTGGGGATTGGTGGTGTTACGTTACATTCATTTTTTTGTCTTGGAATTTGCCAAAATTACGATGAACTGCGCGTGCAAGATCGCAAAAAATCGCAAAAAGAGCGCGTAGAAAAACTAGCTAAAATTTTGCAAAAAACAGCGCTTATTGTAATTGATGAAATTTCCATGATTTCGCCAAATGTGCTGGATTTAGTCTATTTTAGGTTGGCGACGCTTGGATTTTGTGGGCGCGTGATGGTTGTTGGAGATTTTTTTCAGCTACCGCCTGTTTTTCGCAATGGAAGTGATGAAAAAACCGGCATTTTTGCCAATTCTAAATACGCTTTTAGCGCGCTTTCGTGGCGAGAATTTAATTTTAAAATTATTGAATTAATCGGCTCAAAACGCACACAAAATGCCGAATTTAGCGAAGTTTTATCAAATTTACGCATCGGAGTTTTATCGTCTAAAATCACGCATTATCTATCGTCGCTTTTAGCTTTAGCCCCGCATGAAAATGATAGCGTTATTTGCGGCACGAATGCTGAGGCAAATTTGATTAACGCGAAAAAACTATCTCTTTTGCCTGGAAATTTGGTGGTTTGTGAGGCGATTGTGGATATTTTAACGCCTAATGCGCAGGTCGATTCGTGGCTGAAAAACTTTGAAAACATTCGTATTTTGGAGCTAAAAGTCGGCGCAAAAGTGCTTTTTACTATCAATAAACGCTTTGACGAAATTCAAATTTACAATGGCGAATCAGGAATTATTAGCGAAATTATTTGCGAAAATGGGGCTGTTTTGCGTATCGAAGTTACAAAAGAAAACGGCGATCAAGTCTTGCTAGAGCGCAATCCGTATGAATTTAACGATTATGCCTATGAAAATGCAAAACCAATTGCGACGTTTTATCAATTTCCACTTCGTTTGTCGTATGGATTGACGATTCATAAATCGCAAGGTATGTCTATCGCAAATTTGACATGCGATATCAATAGGATTTTTGCAGATGGGCAGCTTTATGTGGCTCTTTCGCGTGCGATAGACCCGCAAAATTTGCGTATTTTGTATAAAAATCCGACGTATTTTGGCCGGTATTTATCTCAAAAACTAAAAATCAATCGCGAAGTGATGGATTTTTATCACAGCTCAAATATTTTGCGTTTTTGATTTGTATTTTTAAACATATAAAAGCTAGAAAGAGGAAAAATAAAATGCAAAAGACCACACAGGATACCATAAACAACGTCGTTTGGAAAGCCTGCGACACATTTCGCGGCACGATGGACGGAAGCGATTATAAAGACTATGTTTTAACGATGCTTTTTGTTAAATATCTATCTGATTTTTATAAAGAAAAGCTTGAGTTGCTAAGAGCCGAATACGGCGATAAAAGCGATAGGATCGAAGCAAAGCTAAAGAAAGAGAAATTTAAGCTTGATGAGAGTTGCACCTTTGAGTATCTTTTGGCGCACAAAGAGGCGGTAAATTTAGGCGAGATAATGAACAAAACGCTAGAAAAGATCGAAGA
>CAUUFG010000106.1:0-4295 GCA_963544335.1 uncultured Campylobacter sp. | reverse complement strand
ACTTTTTCGTTAGTTAGTTAATAGGGGAAAAATTATAATGATTGATTGGATGCAAAGACATAGAAAATCCTTGGTGCCGACCATGTGGATTGCTTCTATAGCGTTTGTTGGTGCTGGCGTAGTTAGCTGGGGGCAATACGATATGAATGTAAATAGAGCTACTTCGGTTGCGAAAGTTGGTAGTGAAAATATTAGTTACAAAGAATTTAATTATAAATATAACACCTATTACAACTATTTTTTAAACACTTCTAATGGAAATTTTACTCGCGAACAGGCTGAAAATATGAAGCTTGAAGATGTGGCTTTAAATGATCTTATAAAAGAGACTATTTTTGTAAATTTCGCAAAAGATTTAGGCTTTTACGTAAGTGATGAAGAGGTTGCAAAATATATTACAACACTTCCGCAGTTTCAAAATGATGGCAAATTTGATAAAAACGCACTAAATGTGATGCTTAGACAATATGGTATTGATGAGAAAGATTTTATCGAAAACCTAAAAAAGCAACTTATCACAGATAAGTTTTTTACCGCAATCACTCTAAATCCTAACAAAAAAGATACAGATATGCTTTTGGCTACGTTTCTTGTAAATGATAAAATTGCTGGGAAATTTATTCCAATGCCAAGCGATGTAAATGCGAGCGAAAGTGAATTAGAAGAGTTTTGGAAATCTCATAAAGATAGCTATTTAACGCAAAAAAGCTATGATTTGCAGACTTATTTTGTTAAAAATCAAGAAGTAAATGCAACGCAAGATGAGTTAATGAGTTACTATGATGAACACAAAAGCTCATATCAAGACAGCGATGGTAAAATTTTAGATTTTAATTCATCTTTATCGCAAATTCGCGAAGATTATTCAAAATTTGCCACCAATAAATTTGCTACCAAAGAGTATTTAAAACTTAAAAATTCAAAACTAAATTTCAATGAAAATTTGGTTATTTTAGATGACGATAACAGCTTTCCTACTAGTGAGATTTCGGATAAAAAGGCTGGTGATATTGTAAAGCCTTTTGAATATAAAGATGGTTTTTTAATCGTTAAAATCATAAAAATCAATGATCCAAAACCGATGGAATTTAGCGATGCTAAATCTCGCGTTAGAACGGATTTTGTCGCGAAAAAACGTATTGAAATTTTAGAAAAAACAGCGCAAGATGAGTTAAAAGATTTCAATGTAACGAATGGCGAGGGAGAATTTGTATCTATTGACTCATCTAAATTTATGGATTTAGATGAACGCGATAGTCGTGAATTTTTGGCGCATGTTTATTCTAAGTCGAATTTGAGCGGTTATAAAGTGCTTTCAAATGGCGCAATGATTTATAAAATAACAGAGCAAAAATTGCAAAATGATGAAAAAGCAAAAGAGTATCGCGAAGTCATTGCCGAAAATGCATCAAATTTAAAAAATGATTTATTGCGTGAAAATTTATTAGAGGCATTGCAAAATCGCTATAAGATTGAAATTTATCGAGGTAATAAAAAATGAGCGAATATATTTTAGGTTTAGATATTGGCTCATCAAACGTCCGTGCTGCGATTGCAAAAGTTGATAAATATGGCTTTCAAATTTGCGGTTTTGGGCAGTGCGAAACATCTGGCATTGTAAAAGGTTCTATCAAAAATATTGAAAAAGCAGCGGAATCTGTAAAAAAAGCGACCCTTGAAGCGCAAAAAAGCGCAGGCGTTAAGCATGATGTTTGTGTTGTCTCTATCTCTCCAGCGTGTGCAAAATGCGTAAAATCCGAAGGCGTGATTAGTATAGCTGGTTCTGAAATCACAACAAACGAAATTGAACGCGCTGTTAAAATCGCACAAGAGAATGCTCGCATCCCAAAAGATTATCATAAACTTCACGTTTTGCCGTATGATTTTAAGGTGAATAATCAAGATGATATTGAAGATCCGCTTGGTATGAGTGGAAATCGCTTGGAGGTCAATACATACGTTGTGGCTGTGCCAGGAAGTGCGATAAAAGATTTTCAAAAAGTTTTAGAGTTGGCAAATATCAGCGCGGATAATATCATTTTAAGCTCGTACGCAACATCTCTTGCTACGCTTAGTCGTGATGAAAAAGAGCTCGGTGTTGCGCTTGTTGATCTTGGTAGTGATACATGTGATACGGTTGTTTATGTTGGAAATTCGATGCGGCATAGCGATTCGTTGTTAGTTGGCTCGTCTGTTATTACGCGCGATTTAAGCAGAGCCTTACACATTCCATTGGCAAGTGCAGAGAGCATAAAATTAGAATATGGTAAATTGATAGATCAGGGCAAAAATAGCGTAGAAGCACCTGTTTCTGGGCAAGATGGCTTGGTTGAGATTGATTTGGGTGTGATTGTTAATGTAATATCTGGCAAATTAGAGATGATTTTAGGGCAGATAAATAAGCAAATTTTACAAAGTGGCTATGAAGAGATGCTTGGTGCTGGTATTGTGCTTACTGGTGGCATGGCGAAATTTGATGAGATACGCGAATTTATGAGCGAGCTTTTTGTAAATGTTCCTGTTCGCGTCGCAAAACCTATTGCTGTTGATGGACTTAGTGAAATTTCAAATGATCCACAAAATTCTTGTGTAATTGGGCTTTGCCTTTATGGTGCTGGAAATTTTACGCAGTATGAATTAGATTCAAATGATGATTTTAGATATCGTGGCGAGAGCAGGAAAAAACCGCTAAATTTAGGACGCGAAATTGATGAAGCGATAGAGAATAAAGACGAAATAACATCAGAAGATATGGAGAGCATCAAATTAGCAAATCGCGAGATTGTAGATAGCATCGGGCGGACGAATGGTGCTGGCGGGTTTAATATAGTTTTTTGGCTGAAATGGCTTTATAAAAAGATAATGAATTTATTTTAAAAGGGGAGATTATGTCGCAGGAACTATTTTCGATAGAAGAAGATAAGGGAATATATGGTGCTAAAATGAAGGCTATCGGCGTCGGTGGCGGTGGCGTAAATATGATAAATCATATGATAAAAGAGGGCTTGGATAGAATTGAACTAATTGTCGCCAATACTGACGCTCAATCTTTAAACGATTCTTTGGCATCTACTAAAATTCAACTAGGAGCAATGCGCACAAAAGGGCTTGGTGCAGGTATGGTTCCAGAAGTGGGCGCAGAATCAGCTGAAGAGAGTTATGAAGAGATTAAAAATGCGATTGGCGATTCTGATATTGTTTTTATCGCGGCTGGTCTAGGTGGTGGCACTGGGACTGGTGCGGCACCGGTTGTAGCTAAAGCTGCGAAGGAGCTAAAAGCTCTTACGATAGGTGTAGTGACTACTCCATTTGGATTTGAGGGACAAAAGCGCATGAAATTGGCTCTTGGTGGATTGGCTGAGCTTAAAAAAGAGTGTGATTCGATCGTCGTTGTTTCTAATCAAAAGCTATTGACAATAATTGATAAAAAAGCTGGCATTAAAGATAGTTTTAAACAAGTTGATAATGTTTTAGCGTCTGCTGTTAGTGGTATGAGTAGTGTTATTTTAGATAGTGGTGTTTTAAATTTAGATGTTCAAGATATCAAAAAAATCATGTCATATCGTGGTGTTGCGCTTATTGGTATCGGCAGAGCTCAAGGCGAGAGTGCTGCGCAAAAGGCTGTTGAAGATGCATTGCAATCGCCGTTGCTTGATAATATGAAAATTAATGGCGCAATGGGTGTTTTGATTCAGATCAAGACTAATCCAAATTACTCATTGGTTGAAATCGGCGAGGCGATGTCTACAATAGAAAGCGCGGTAAATGAGAGTGCTGATATAATTTTTGGTAATATTTATGCCGAAGATATGAGTGAAGATGAAGCCGAGATTATGATCATAGCGACCGGTTTTGAAGAAAAACAAGAGGCTAAAGAGACTCCAAAGGCTAGTCCCAAAAACGTCGATAATCATGAAATAAAACGTCCAAAGTTAAAACGTGTTAGTGGCGAACTATTTAGCATGGATGTAACTTGTGATGATCTTGAAGAGCCTTATTTTATTAAGCAAAGATTAGATTAATTTTCTATTTTGGCTAAATTTTAGAGCTAAATTTAGCCAATTTTATTTGATTTTTTACATATTTTACACATTGATTTTAGTTAAAATTTAGATGCTTTGTGTTTGAAAATTTTGATTTAAATTTCTAGCCAAATTTATCTACAATTGCTGGCTATACATAAATAAAACAATTGAATTTTAAAAAATCCTTTATACAAATTTTATTATCTATTTCTTAAAATTTATTTTTAAAAACCCAAAACAATTCAAATTTTTAAACAAGGAGCGTTTATG
>CAUUFG010000105.1:0-4374 GCA_963544335.1 uncultured Campylobacter sp. | reverse complement strand
TTTGCGAAATTTCTAAAAAATCAAAGAGCCTAATTTCGTCTATGGCGTATTCTTTGTTAAAATCCTTGCTGTGCCCTTTGATATATCCGTGATTATCTAATAGATACTTTTCTATACTGCTTTCAAGTGCTTCTTCATTTGTTTTGCTAAACATTAATTTTTCCTTGTTCTATTTTTTGCGATATTTTCTAGTGTTATTATCATATCTAGGTTGTAGTGTTCTACATCGTAATTTTTGCCATCGCTAGCAGTTGTTAAGAAATTCCGAACAACTGAATTTCTATCTAGCTCTTCATCCTCAAATATAGCTTTTATATGTTCGCTTATCGTTGATTGTGATTTGCCATATAGCTCGCAAAGCTGTTTTAAAAGAGCCATATCGTCTCATTTTCTAGCATTACGTCTAGCTTTACTTTGCCGTTGCCACTTTGGTAGATTAAAATTTCGCTCATTTTATACCTTTACTTTGCCTGTTACTACGCTATCAATTAGCGAGGCTTTATACTCTTTTAAACTTTTTATACACTCTTGCTCTAAATTTAGTAATTTATCGATTTTTGATATTTTATTTTCTATGTATTCTACTATTTTTTCTTGCTCATCTTTTGGGGGTAAAATGGCACATAAATTTGAAATATACTCTTGTTTAATATTAATTCTAGTAAAACCCCGTCCAGCAAGATTAAAATAATTTCTATATGTTTTACTTTGAAGTAAGTAGTTTAAAAACTCAGCATTAACTCTAAATAAATTTGGTCTAAATCCCTTGCAGAAAGAATTTAAATAAAGTTGCTCTTTTTCAAGATAGATAGAACATTTGCCAATATCTTCTAACGTTTCACTACTCATTAAAAAAATAATATCTTTTTCGCGCACCTTATTTTGCATTTCGTGTGGATTAATTTTTACATATTGCATTTGATTTTTGTCTATTTTTAAATTATTGCAAACGTTTGTAAAAGGTATAAAAGGTTTTTTATCGCTAGTAAATTCTTTACTAAAATCATCGCCTTTTTTATCGCTAAGTCCTGCAAAAATTTTACCAACAAATTTAAGCTTTAAAATTTCCCAATGGCTAGGAATCTCCCCGAGCCACTCTACGCAGCTGTTTTTATATGAATCATATCTTTTAAATTTAGCCATATCATTCGCCTAAAATTTCTTTGATAAGCCCGTTCAAGCTCTAAAATCTCATTTGCTACTTCGTCTATGCTTCTTAGTGGCTTGTGAGTGTAGAAATATCTATTAAAGCTTATCTCATAGCCGATTTTTACGCTATCTATATTTATCCAAGCGTCATTTACGTGCGGTTTTACCTCTTTTAAACAATAGTCTAAAATATTATCTTTCAGCGCGATATTTACGCTATCTCTTAGCTCACTGTCGCTTTCGTATTCTATGTATTCGTCCTTTTTCTTAAAATAGCCGAAATTTTCAAGCTCACTGACGCTACATTTTAGATGTGTGAGCGAAGGTTTTTCTTTGCTTATCTTTTTTATCACTTTTGCCGCGCTTTCATCTTGCCACGAAACGGCGTTTAAGATAGTGTTTATCTGTGAGGCATTTAGCTTAATACCCAGCTTTTTAATCGCTTTTGAAACTAGCTTTTTAAAGACGTTAAAATCGCTAAATTCGTCTGTGCCGATTGCTTGCTTTAGCCTGTTTGCACTAGAGAATAAAATTTGGTGCTTTTGCCAAAGCTCTTTTGAGATAAGGGCGTTTTTTTGCTTTGCGTTTAGCTCTAAATCAGCGTTTTCTAGGTATTTTTCTATCTCTTTTTTGTGATTATTTAGCCCCAAAAAGCACTCATCTTTAAATTTATTTAAACACCATTTCATCGGCTCTTCTAGGCTTTTATCAAATTTTAAACTCTCTATTAGCTCGTCAGTAAATCGCGCTTTTAGTCTTTTTGGACGTTCGATATTTACTTTGTAGTATCCAAAATCGGAATTTGAAAAAATCTTAGATGAGATTTTTTTATCATCTACAAATTCGTCGCAAGTTTTGAAATTTTCGTAAATTTGCATGATTTTGGCGATGTGTTTTGGCTCTAGCTCGCAGTTTTTATCGCCCAAATTTTTCCTTAGCTTTGAGTATAGCTCACTAGCGTCGATGAGCTGAGTTTTGCCCTGTCTGTGGGCTGGCTTGTTGTTTGAGAGTATCCAGATGTAGGTGGTTATGCCGGTGTTGTAAAAAAGATTATTTGGAAGCTGTATTATCGCATCTAATAGATCATTTTCTATGATATATCGCCTGATATTGCTCTCTCCGCCACCTGCATCGCCGGTAAAAAGCGAACTGCCATTATGAACGGAGGCTATGCGGCTACCTAGTTTGTTTATCGATGTTGGCTTCATCTTATCTACCATTTCCATTAAAAACAAAAGCTGTCCGTCGCTACTTCTTGGTGTGGCGTCGCACTCGCTGAAATTTCCCCAGTAGTCGCTAAGGCTTAGGGTAAATCTGCTATCTATTATGTTTTTGCCATCTTTTATGTATCTTTGCTCGCTCGCCCATGATTTGCCATAAGGGGGATTTGAGAGCATAAAGTCAAATTTCATACCGGCAAATTCGTTGAGTGAGAGTGTGGAGCCGTTTTTGATGTTTTCAGGATCATTGCCCTTTATCATCATATCTGATTTACATATGGCGTAGGTTTCGTCGTTTATCTCTTTGCCGTATAGATATATGTCGCTTTTGGCTCTTATTTCGCCGTTTTCGTCTTTGATGAAATTTTGAGATTCGGTTAGCATTCCGCCGCTTCCGCATGCTGGATCGTAGATAGTGATGACTGGTGGGAGGATATCTTTTATGGGGTTAAAGACGATATTTGTCATTAAATTTATCACTTCTCGCGGGGTGAAGTGTTCGCCGGCTTCTTCGTTGTTGTCTTCGTTAAATTTTCTTATTAGCTCTTCAAAGACATATCCCATGCCAAGATTTGTAAGCGGGGGTAGCTTTTTGCCATCTGGATCAACGGCTTCTTTATCGGTTAAATTTATGTAACGCGAAGTAAATTTTTCTAAAACATCTAGTAACACATCTTTGCTCGCCATGTGTTTTATCTGCGCTTTTAGCTTAAATTTGTCGATTATTTCTATAACGTTTTGGCTAAAGCCGTTTAGATACTCGGTGAAATTTGCCTCTAAAATAGCCGATGAGTTTGTCGCTGTGTGATATAGCTTTTGAAGTGTCCATTTGCTGGTGTTGTAAAATACATAACCGCTAGCCTCTCTTAAGCCTCTACCATCTAGCTCTTTAAGCTCGGCTGTGTTTATTTGAAAGTCTATCTCGCTTAGCACGGCCTCTTTTGTCGGCTCTAAAAGCGCGTCAAGCCTTCTTAAAACGACCATTGGCAAAATAACATCTCTGTATTTTCCGCGCACATAAACATCTCTTAAGCAATCATCGGCGATTGACCATATAAAACTAACTAATTTATTGTGTGCTGCTTGATTCATCTTTTATCCTTTGTATTTTTTGCTGAAAATAAAAGCGTATTTTGCCCTAATTTTTTATAAATTTAAATATGTTTGTGATTTTAAAACCTAGCGCGAATTTTGTAAAATTTATAAAAATAGCGCGAAATTTGCCACAACATTTTAGAGCCAAAAATTTACAAAACACCCGCGTATTTCATCGAATATTTTTTTAAATTTTACAAATCATCAATGTATTTTATCGGGTCTTTTTGCCCAGCGTTTTTAAATCCACGAAGCCTCAATAAACAGCTCTCACAAAGCCCACACGCGCTATCTTCACGCTCATAACAAGACCAAGTAAGTGCTAAATTTACGCCTAAATCAAGCGCGGTTTGCACGATTTGCGCTTTGCTTAAATGAACTAAAGGCATTTGAATTTTAATTTTCGCGCTGGTTGCTGTGCCTAAATTTAGCGCGTTTTCAAAGCTTTCGATAAAATTTTGCGTGCAGTCTGGATAGCCGCTACTGTCTTCTTCTACGACGCCGATAAACATCGCCTCGCACCCCTCTTTTTCGGCGATCGCACCTGCTATGGATAGGAAAATTCCGTTGCGAAATGGCACGTAGGTTATCGGCACATTATCGCTACTATCTAGCCCATTTTTAGGGATTTGCATTGATTTATCTGTGAGTGCGTTTGCGCCGATATTAGCGATAAAATTTGCGTTTATTGTGATTTTTTTTGCGCCGATCTCATCGCAAATTTTCTCAAAACATTCGCGTTCTTTTCTCATCGTGCGTTGTTCATAATCAAAATGAAGCCCGATAATCTCGTATCCTCGCGATTTTGCGATGTAAGCACAAGTCGTGCTATCTAGGCCACCGCTAATTATGCAGAGTGCTTTTTTCATCTGAATTTTTCCTTACTTTTGATATAATCGGCCGATTTTAA
>CAUUFG010000104.1:0-4418 GCA_963544335.1 uncultured Campylobacter sp. | reverse complement strand
CATTTTTGCGCCAAAATTTATATGAGCGTTTAAAAATATCAATTTTAAACGCCAATTTTGCATGCAAATTTCGCCAAATTTTCAAATTTCTACCCAAATTTCACAAAATTTCAAGAAATTCTTTAAAAATATATTTACTCTCATTTGGACCCGCGCTTGCTTCTGGGTGGTGTTGTACCGAAAAAACGGGATAATTTTTATAGCAAACGCCCTCAATCGTGCCATCAAAAAGATTGCGATGCGTGATTTCGCAAATCTCAGCGATGCTTTCTGGCACGTTGTAGTTGTGATTTTGCGCGGTAATTTCAATCGATTTTGAGTGCAAATTTTGTACAGGATGATTTGCGCCGTGTTGTCCAAATTTTAATTTATATGTCTCATAACCAGCCGCATTTGATAAAAGCTGATGCCCAAGGCAGATCCCAAACATCGGCACTTTTGCTTCAAAAAGCTTTTTAATCTGCGCGATTTCATCTTTTAACATACGCGGTTCGCCTGGGCCATTGCTTAAAAATACGCCGTTAATCTGCCCATTTTTAAATTTTTCAATCAAAACTTCCCCGCGTACGCTATGAGGAAAAACCTCAATCTCAAGCCCTAATTCACAAAGCTGATTCAATATATTTCGCTTAACACCATAGTCGATAACGGCGATCTTTTTACCATTTGATTTTGGCTTACTGTAACTCATTTGCGCAAAATTCCACGCGCCATTTTCATGATGATATGGAGTTTTTGCGCTCACAATCGCAACGTAATTTACCTCATCAATTTTAGATGAGCTCTCCAGCGCGTTTTTTAGCTCTTTTGGATCAGAAATTTCGGTAGAAATAAAGGCTCTCATCGCGCCTGTTTTGCGTAAAATTTTAGTTAAAAAGCGCGTATCAACGTCATAAATTACAAATTTACCCTGCTCTAAAAAAAACTCTTCTAAGCTCTTTTGCGAACGAAAATTTGATGGAAAATTATTAAATTTACGCATCAAAACGCCACTTGCGTGAATTTTTGAGCTCTCCATATCATCATCATTTATGCCAACAATGCCGATTTCAGGCGCGGTAAATAGTATAAACTGCCCCGCATAGCTTGGATCTGTAATGATCTCTTCATATCCGCTCATCGACGTATTAAAAACTATCTCGCCAAACGCGCTACCGCCCTTACCAAAGGCTTTTGCGCGCAAATATGTGCCGTTTTCAAGATAGATGT
This sequence comes from uncultured Campylobacter sp., assembly GCA_963544335.1. GTDB lineage: Bacteria > Campylobacterota > Campylobacteria > Campylobacterales > Campylobacteraceae > Campylobacter_B. Next base: position 3,209 of record CAUUFG010000104.1, on the reverse strand, counting down.
ATGCGTCCATTAATACATTCCTCGTCTTTTTAGCTCATCTTCGTAAAATTTCTCAAAAATCAAATCGTATTCTTCGCTACCAGCGACTGGTTTTTTCTGCAAAGTCTCGATTTTGCTTAGCACAGCATCTTCTATTAGCTCATACTGCTTTAAATAGTCGATAATCGAAAGATATATCATATTTCGCACGCGATTTTCAGAAATTTTATAATCTATTAAATTTTGTTTCCACGCGTCTTCTAAAATTTCATACGCAAGAGTGTTAAAACGCTCTTCAAAATCCAAAATAAAGCTGTTTTCTTCGCATAAACGGCGTTTTACAAGCCAAAACATATTTCGTTTATCAACCTGCATCGCATCCATATCGCCCAAACTCTCGCTCAACATTTCGTTCGCTTTTTCATCAAATTTGCGCTCTTTTTCCAAATTTGTGCGCAAAATTTCCTCAGCCACGCGCGCCACACCATCTATCCCGCCATTAAACGTGATGTAGTTTGAACCTAGCAAATCAATCGCGATTTTACGTGCGACATACGGGACGTGCGGAAGTCTTAATTTTTTTCTCATAATTAGCCTTTTATCTTATAATTGTGTCGTTTCTATCTGGACTAGTAGAGATAAATCCTACGCGAATGCCCGTGATTTGCTCTATTTTTTCGATATATTTTTGTGCGTTTTGCGGTAAATTTTCAAATTTATTTATACCTATGACGCTATCCCAGCCGTCCATCTCTTCATAGATTGGTTTTGCGCTTTGTAGGTCTGTTGGGAAATAGTCGATTTTTTTGCCTTTATATTCGTAGGCAACGCAAATTTTAACCTTTTCAAACCCGTCTAAAACATCTAATTTCATCAACGCAAAGCTGTCAATTCCATTTAATTTAGCCGAGTATTTAACGCCGATCGCATCGAACCAACCACAACGTCTTCTGCGACCAGTTGTCGTGCCAAATTCCTTCCCGACTTCACACAATCTATCGCCCAAAACGCCAAATTCTTCGCTAGGGAATGCGCCGTTTCCAACGCGCGTCGTGTAGGCTTTGATTATGCCAACAACCTCTCCTAGTTGCTTTGGATTTAGCCCAAGCCCAGCCAAACAACCAGCGCTAATCGTGCTAGAACTTGTAACAAACGGATATGTGCCATGATCGATATCTAAAAGCGTGCCTTGTGCGCCCTCGATCAAAACTTTTTTATCATTTTCAAGCGCTTCCCAAAGCATTAAAGTGGTGTTTTTAATATAATCGCCAAGCTCTGCTTTATAAAATTTAAGCTCTTTTAAAAGTGCATGACGATCTGGAATTTCAACACTTAAAGAGTCGAAAATATATCGATTAGAAGTAAAATACTCCATCAAATTTTCACACAAAATTTCAGGCTCCATCAACTCGCCCACGCGGTGCCCTACGCGCGAAATTTTATCCGCATAAGCAGGACCGATGCCTTTGCCTGTTGTGCCAATAGCTTTATCGCCTTTCATCGCCTCTTTTGCGCGGTCGATGAGTGAGTGATACTCTAAATTTAGATGCGCTTTGTCGCTGATGAAAAATCTACCTTTTAAATTTGAAAATTGTTTAAGCTCTTCAATTAATACGCCCGGATTTACAACTACGCCGTTGCCTATGATGTTTTTTATCCCTTCGCGCAAAATTCCGCTAGGAACAAGATGCAAAGCGTATTTTTTGCTATCTACTACGATTGTATGACCTGCATTGTGTCCGCCAGCACTTCTACAAACAAAATCATAATCCCCAGCCAACATATCGACTAATTTTCCTTTGCCTTCATCGCCCCATTGAGCACCTAAAATCAAATCTGCCTTACTCATCACACTTCCTTTATTTAATGTTTTGTATCACACAATCCGTAAAAATCGCAAATCCAGAGCAACCCTGCCCGTCTATCTCATAGTCTCCGCCACCACCTAAAATTTCATTTTCGCCTAAAAATCTAAAAAATAGTTTATCGTAATAGCGCATTTTTGAATAGTATAACGGCGACAAACAGACGTTAAAATCACCAAATTTCGCGCTTAAATCACGCAAATTTATAAGTGGAGCTTTGATTTCATCGGGAATTATCTTTAAAACAGCGTCAATATCGCGCGGATTACTTAGCGCACAAAGCGCATTAAGCCACTCTAAATTGCAAGCATAAATTTCATCTATCTTGCTATTTTCAAAAATTTCTATATCTAAATTTAAAAGCCTACTCACAGCTTTTACGATCTCTAAATTGCTAATTTGCAAGGTAGGTTTAAGCCCGAATTTCGCCAAAATTTCGCCGACAATCTTTATACAAAGCGTTAGATCGTTTTCGCCGATTAACTCTGCGCCGATTTGGTAAATTTCTTGACTTGGATATTTAAAAACAGGCTGTATATAAAAAAGTCGCCTTAAATTTTCACCACGCAATCTACGACGAACAATACGCACAACATCAATAGTGCTATCGGCGCGAAGGGCGATATCTTTGTTTATCGGATCGGAAAATTTTAATAAATCAGAACTTTTTACGCCCAAATTTTGATGATACGAAAAAAACGGCGTAACAATCTCATCAAATTTATATTGCTTTAAAATCGTGCTCGCCACACTCTCAATATCGCGCTTAACATCGGCACTTTTGCCACAATATAGCTTTGAACCATTAGGAATTTCATGCTCAAAATCCGCGCTTACAATACTCATAAATTTGCCCTTTTATACATTTTCAATTAGCTCCTTGCTAAGTCGCTTTAAAGTCGCGATTTGCTCGATTTTGTCCTTAAAACCGCGCGTTAGAATATCGAAAATTTGCTTATAAATTTCTGTGTGAAGTTGCATTTTAGCACCGATTTTAAGGTTTTCTAAGCATTTTTGAATACGCAAAAACTCATGATCATAAGCTGTTTTATCAAATTTAAAAAGCTCATCTTTTTTTGCTAAATTTATAAAATTCAACAAATTTTTGTTGTGTAAAATCGCCATCTCATAGCTTTGAAACTCTATCTCATCAAGCAAATTTATATTTTTAATCGCACGCGCACAAAACTCTTCGATCTCATCAATCAACATCACAGGCGAATAAATATTGCCTTGCGCGAGTGTAAATCCAAGCGTTTTTAGCAGCCTCAAACTAGCGTTAAGCTCCACTCCTTGAGCGATTACACGCATATTTTCTTGCTCACAAAATAGTGCAATTTGACTAAGATATTCGACCGAATTTTC
>CAUUFG010000103.1:0-4502 GCA_963544335.1 uncultured Campylobacter sp. | reverse complement strand
TTGGCGCTGATCTGAGTAGTTCTTATGATCAAATTCGTGGAACTTGCGCTGTTTTGAGCGAATTTTATAAATATTGCCAGATTGATTTAAACTCATCAAATTTAGCCCATAAATTTGATACCAAAAACGCGCTTTTAATTGCGCCGATTCACACAATTTTACACAAACTTCCAACACCAAAGCACCTACAAACTCTCACTCTAAAATGGGGTGAAAAAGTAAATTTAGACGAATTAAAATCGCGCCTTTTATCGCTTGGCTACACGCATTGCGATATTATTCAAAGTGAGGCTGAGTTTAGTGTGCGTGGCGATATTATCGATATTTTTCCGCTTGGTGGGCGTTTTGCTTATCGGATTTTGCTTGAGTTTGATGAGATTGATAGCATTCGCGCTTTTGATATTAGCACTCAAAAAAGTGACGTCACTGAGCTTGAAATTCTTGAAATTACGCCGTTTATCGCTAGTTTAAATGATGAAAAAAAAGAGCAAATTTTATACAAAATAGAACATTTTAATAGCGATATTTTAGTGAAAGATTTTGCTTCGCTTGGGTTTTGGTTTATTGATGATTTGGTTGATTTTTTGAGTTTGTTTCGTGCGATTTTAAGTCAAAATGTCGCCAAAAACAGAGCAAATTTCGAGCTAGAAAAAGATGATTTATCTAAAATTTCACAACTTTCACAAATTCCAAATTCTAGAATTTTTAAAGACCTAAATACCAGTTTAAATGCCGATTTTATCGCACTTCATAAGGATAAAAAAATCCGTATTTTATGCACAAATGAGGCTAAATTTTTAGCTTTAAATTTAGAAAAAACGCCAAATTTAAGTATCGAAATTTCGCCTTTGATTTTAAATTTAATCAGCGATAAAGAGATTATTATCTCACTAAACTCGCGCGAAAAAAAGCACAAAATCCGCCACTCAAATTTGATAATAGACGAGCTTAAATCCGGCGATTTTATCGTGCATTGTGAGTATGGAATCGGCAAATTTATCGGGCTTGAAAGGGCGCGTGTTTTAGGAAATGAGAAAGAATTTGTCGCGATTGTTTATCAAAATGATGATAAATTATTGCTCCCTGTTGAAAATTTAAATATGATAGATCGTTACATCGCGCCAGGCGAAGTAGGTGCGCTAGATCGCCTAGGTAAGGCTACTTTTTCTAAAATAAAAGAGAAAGTTCGCGAAAAACTCCTCGCAATCGCGCAAAATATCATCGCCATTGCCGCTAAAAGAGAGCTAATAGATGGCAAAAAGATGCGCGAGTTGCCGTTAGAATATGCAAATTTTCGCACTCAAGCTGGGTTTAAATACACACTAGATCAAAAAAACGCGATAGAGGCGATTTTTTCTGATTTGCAAAGCGGAAAAATCATGGATCGTTTGCTAAGCGGTGATGTTGGTTTTGGCAAAACAGAAGTCGCGATGAATGCAATTTTTATGAGCTATTTTTCCGGATTTACATCGCTGTTTTTTGTGCCTACGACGCTACTTAGCGCGCAACATTTTAAAACTTTAAAAGAGCGTCTTGCGCCGTTTAAAATCCCTATTTTTCGATACGATCGCTTCACTAGTGCAAAGGAAAAATCCGCGCTAAAATCGGCTTTGCAAAGCGGTTTGCCACTAGTTTGTATCGGCACTCACGCGCTTTTGGGGCTTGGCGAATTAAACATACAAAATGTAGGACTCATTATCATCGATGAAGAGCATAAATTTGGCGTAAAACAAAAAGAAAAATTAAAAGAAATTTCGCTTAATTCGCACCTTCTTAGCATGTCCGCCACGCCGATACCGCGCAGTCTAAATTTGGCACTTTCTAGCGTTAAATCTTACTCGTCGCTTCTTACGCCACCAATTGATAGACTAGATGTAAAAACATTTGTTAAAGAGTGGGATAATGCGCTTATAAAAGAGGCGATAATGCGCGAAATTCGCCGTGGCGGGCAGGTTTTTTACGTGCATAATCACATCGCTTCTATCGAGCAGACAAAGCGTGAATTAAGCGCGATTTTGCCAAATTTACGAATTTTAATTTTGCACTCAAAAATCGATCAAAAAACAACCGAAGATGAGATGCTAAATTTTATTGATAAAAAATACGACGTGCTTTTATGCACTTCGATTGTTGAGAGCGGTATTCATATTCCAAACGCAAATACAATCATAATAGATAGCGCAAATCGCTTTGGCATCGCGGATTTGCATCAGCTTCGCGGGCGTGTTGGGCGCAGCGATAGACAGGGGTTTTGTTACTTTTTGATTGAGGATAAAAATTCACTTAGTAAAGATAGTTTAAAAAGGCTTTTGGCATTAGAGAGTAACTCATTTTTAGGATCTGGCTCGGTTTTAGCCTATCATGATTTAGAGATTCGTGGCGGTGGAAATATTTTGGGCGACGCGCAAAGCGGACATATCGCGCAAATTGGGTATTCGCTCTATCTAAAAATGTTAGAAGATGAGATTAACGCGCTTTTAAATAAAAAATCCGCTACGCTTGAAAATATCGATTTGCGCTTGAGCGTTACAGCGTTTTTAAATTCCGAATTTATCGCTAGTGATCGGTTGCGTCTTGAGCTTTATCGTAGGCTAAGTCAGTGCCAAAATAGTGCTGATGTTTATGAGATCGTAGATGAGATGCAAGATCGTTTTGGCAAAATGGACATCTATTCATCGCAGTTTATTCAGGTGATTTTGATAAAGGTTTTGGCGCGTAAATTTGGTGCAAAACTCATTACAAATTTTGAAAACAACATTTCAATTACAAAAATTAGTGGTGAAAAACTAAATTTTAAGGCAAAAAGCAAAGATGATGATGATGTTTTGGGTGAAATTTTGGCGTTTTTGCGTAAAAATTTGAGGGAAAAAGATGAAAAAGAGCAAAATTAACTGGGAGAAAACAAGCGCGGCTATTTTTCGTGCTGATTTAAAGAGATTGCGCGCGGTTGCGGAGTTTGATGCGCAAAATTTAGACGATTTAGTAGGTCTTGATGCGCAAAAAATAATCTTGTGCGAAAATACGCAGAAATTTTTAGATGGAATAGGCGGGACAAATGCCTTGCTTTGGGGCGAGCGCGGGTGCGGTAAGAGTAGCCTTTGCAAGGGTGTTTTTACAAAATTTATGAAATTTAATCTAAAAGTGATTGAAATTTCGCGCGATGATTTGAAATTTTTGCCTAGAATTTTGGATCAAATTCGCGAACTATCGTATAAATTTATCATCTATTGCGATGATTTGAGTTTTGAAACAGGTGATAATGGCTATAAATTTTTGCGCCCATTGCTAGATGGCAGTATTGAAAAAGCCCCTCAAAATGTGCTGATGTATGCGACCTCAAATCGCCGCCATATCGTAACCGAGCACGCTAGTGATAACGCCACAGCAAATGTGCGCGAAGCTGAACTTCATTTAGGTGATGCGGTACAAGAAAAACTCTCTTTAAGCGATAGATTTGGCATTTGGCTTAGCTTTTATGAGGGTGGTTGGGCTGAGTATTTGCGTATAATCGATAGCTATTTTGGCTTTGAAAACAGCGAATTTAGCGCGAAATTTGGTTTTATTAGCGCAGATGAACGTGAAATTTTGCACGAACAGGCAAAACGATACGCGATGTTAAAATCGAGCCGAAATGGGCGCACAGCAAAGCAGTTTTTCTTAAATTATGGCGCGAAATTTTTGCAAATTCACGGGAAAAATCAAGGCGAACAAAGTGCAAATTTAATCAAAAATGACGATGAAATTTCGCCGACTAACAGCGCAAATTTAAGCGCAAATTTTAAAAACAAGGATCAAAATGGACGCGACTGAACTTTTTTGTATGTTATGGGAAAATGAGCCATTAAAAGATCTAAAATGGTGGCCTGAGTATGGGAAATTTGATGTTGTTATCGGCGCGATTTTGGCGCAAAATGCAAAGTGGCAAAAGGTGCAAATTTCGCTTTTAAATTTGCGCGAAAGAGATCTTTTAAATTTGCGCGCGATGTGTGAAATTGAGCCTGAAAATTTGGCTAAATTGATTGCGCCAAGCGGGTTTTACAATATAAAATCGGTTAGAATTAAGAGTGTTTGCGAGGCTATTGCGGCGAAATTTGGTGATTTTGAGAGCTTTTGCCAGCTAGTAAAACGCCCGTGGCTACGCAAGATCAAAGGCGTGGGAGATGAGACGTGCGATAGTATTTTGTGCTATGCGTGCGGGCGAGAAGTGATGGTTGCGGATAGCTATTCGGCGCGAATTTTAGGGGCTTTTGGGTATGAGTTTGAGAGCTATGATGAGCTTAGCGAGTGGCTTAGCGAGCTTGATTTTAAGCGCGTTTTTAGCGTGTGTGGCGCCGATGATGTAAATACTGCCTATTGTGCATTTCACGGGCTTATTGATGAGTTTTGCAAAGCGCATTTTAAGGGCGGGAAATTTGATGAAAAGGCTTTGAGATTGTTTGAAAATTTGCGCTAAATTTTGGTGCGAGAATGCTTGATGAAAAATTGCTTTTTGGTGCGCGCGT
>CAUUFG010000102.1:0-4530 GCA_963544335.1 uncultured Campylobacter sp. | reverse complement strand
AATTTTAAAATTTAGAGCATAAAAAAAGATATTTTATGAAAAAATCACCCATTTGTGCGTTGGCTCGCGCATTTTTATTTCGTGATTACACCAAAGATTTGCAAAAAGTCGCATCAAAATAACAAAACAACAAGAACGGATAACGCTAATAGATGGCACAAAAGGTATCAAAAACTAGCAAATTTTAGGCGAGCAAACTGGGGCGCAGATACAAAAGAAGGCGCAATTATCGCTGATAAGAGTAAAAGCAAAAGCGGACGCTTTTTAATTTCACCAAAAGCTATGAAAATTTTTAGCTCAAGGCTGAATTTTACGTCGAAGCTGACACAAATAGTGGCATTTTTATCCGTTGTTCGGACACAATAAAAGTAAATCAAGATAGATGTTTTTAGATCAATATTTAGGATACTTGAGTATGCGACCGCTTCTATCTTGGAGCTTGCGCCTGTACCGATTAAATTTAAAACTGGCGGAAAATGAAACACATTTGAGATTAAAGCGCACAGCGATGAGACCAAAGTCTATTTTAAGGGCTAACTTAGCGCACATATGAAGTCTAAAAAATTCAAAAGTGGTCCGATCGCGCTACGATATGCAGTGTCAAAAGGTGGCGTGATAAAATGGCGCAAAGTGGAGATTAAATCGCTTTAATTTTAAAATAGTTGCCAAATTTGTCTAAATTTCTACGCAAATTTGGCACAAATTTCTAATCACAAACCTTAACTACACAAAAGATACTCTAAATAAATTTAGATTAAAAAAGCTTTCAAAAGTAAATTTTAATGCTATTTTGAAATTTTTAATCAAATTGTATCTGCAACAATAATTTCAATAATAAGTTTCATATTTTAATCTGTTTTAAAAAGTTTTTTAGATACTATCCACGCTTCAAATTAACATCACCAAAGGAATAAAATGAAAAAAACAAAATTTTCACTACTATTGGCAATCTGTGCTTTAAATTTATCTGCTCAAAATGATACACCAACGACCAAAGAGCTAGATGAAATTTCAGTCATAGGCCAACAAGACGATCCTCTCTCGCACAAAGTCGGCGAAATAAAAAAATCCGCAAAACAACTAGACAAAGAACAAGTAAGCGATTCGCGCGATTTGGTGCGTCATGAAACAGGCATAAGCGTCGTAGAGACTGGGCGTTTTGGCTCATCAGGTTATGCAATTCGTGGCGTCGATGAAAACCGCGTAGCCATAACAATAGACGGCTTACACCAATCGCAAACGCTTAGTTCGCAAGGCTTTAAAGAGATTTTTGAAGGCTATGGGAATTTCAACAACACTCGCAATTCAACAGAGATGGAAACAATCGGGCAAGCACGTATCGCAAAGGGCGCAGATAGCGTAAAAGCAGGCTCTGGCGCACTAGGCGGAAGTGTCATGTTTCAAACAAAAGACGCGCGCGATTATTTGATAGAGAAAAACTGGCATTTAGGCTTTAAAAACGGATACGCAAGCGGGGGGGGGGAGACGCTAAAATCATTTTCCGCAGCGGCAAAACAGGGCTGGTTTGATATTTTGGTGATTAAAACTTTGCGTAGCGGACATGAGCTTGAAAATTTTGGCTATGAAAGTTATGATGATAAAGTCTATGGACGTAACCGCGAAAAGGCCGATCCATACAACATAGAAAAAGATAGCACGCTCGTAAAAGTAGGATTTGAACCAACAGATGAGCATAGAATTACTTTTGCATTTGATGGTTATGAGCATAAATCCAGAGGGCATGATTACTCCTATACTCTATTTAATTATCAAGATCAAGAGAGCTCAGATAGACGCCATACAAATGATAAAACCGAGCGAAAACTATACTCACTAACTTATGAAAACTCAACACAAACGCCATTTTGGGACTACGCAAAGATAACATTTTCAAATCAAAAAATCAAAACTCGCGCAAGAACTGATGAGTATTGCACGGGTGAGCAATGCAAACAACTTGACAATCCCGCAGGATTGCAGTTAAAAAATGGAAAAATAGTAGATAAAGAGGGAAACCCTGTAAAATTAAAAAATATCAATGGACGATTATCAATAGTGGATTCTCAAGGTAAGCCATATCCAGACGAAGAAAAATCAAGATCTTTTGGGGAACAACCTATAAATGAGTGGCTTCTTGATTGCTCGATTTATGATTGCAATGGCAAATTAAGACTTCATAAATATCAATATTCAACAGATAAACAAGTAGAAGAATATGATTTAGATTTAAGTAAAAAGAGAGTAGAGAGGAATTTAGGCAAAGATAGCAATGGTAGAGATATTGCAGATATTCTTGAGATAACAGAAGAGACTTATCATGGGAAAAAATACAAAAGAGTTACAAGCAAATATAAGCAATGGAATTCTTGGAGCAAACAATACAATGAATATCCATCAAATTCATACAAAATAATAACTCCAAGCTCTCCAGGATATCTTGAAAATCTCTGGAAAGAAAGAGATCTAGATACAAATACAAAAAATTTAAATTTAGAATTTCAAAAAGATTTTGAGATATTATCTATGCAGCACTCACTAAGCTATGGCGCAAACTATGAAAAAACAAAAAAATCAATGACAAATCGCACCGGTTTTGGTGCATTTGGAGAGGCAAAATGGTGGGCGCATAGATATCCGGATTGCAAAGGTAGCGATGCATGGAATGGATTTTTATGCCCAAATACAGATCCAGAAACATCATTTTTAATTCCCGTAACTTCAAAAGGTGAAACACTATATGCAGGTGATGAATTTTCGATAAATCAATACGTAGGTTTTGATTTGAACTACAGATACGATAGCATTAAATATTATCCAAACTACATTCATGGTGTTACACCAAAAATCCCTGATGATATGGTGAGAAATTTATTTATTCCAGGACCCGACATAGAACCTAAGTGGTGGAATTATAAAACTACAGATGAATACAATAAAGCTTTAAAAGATTATCAAGAAAATCCACAAAGGAATATAGATTATTTCACATCTAAAAGACCAAAATTTAAAAATAGCTCATACTCTTTTGCTGGAAATTTTGATCCATTAGAAAATGTGCGCATTCAAGCAAAATATTCAAAAGGCTTTCGCGCACCGACAACCGATGAGATGTTTTTAGCTTTTCATATACCTGGGATTAAAATTTTGCCAAATGTTGATTTAAAGCATGAGATCGCCAGAACAAGGGAGATCGCCCTAACTTTTCATAAAGATAGTAGTTTTATTACGCTTAGCAAATTTACAACAAACTACACAAATTTCATTGATTTTGGTAAAAAAGGTAGAGAAGCATTTAAAGGTAGCAATGGTCAGCAATCATTAAACCCAAATAATCAAGAAGATATCTATCAAAACGTAAATCGCGCAAAAGCTAAAGCCACAGGCATAGAGGTGAATGCTCTATTAAATTTCGGCGATTTTAGCCAAACGCTAGAGGGCTTTCACATAGGATATAAGCTAACTAAACAAAAAGGCAAAGTAACCGTAGATAAAGATGGCAAAGTACCGATGAATGCTATCCAACCTAAAACAAGTGTTTGGAATATAGGCTATGCAACAAATGGTGATAAATATGGCATTGATTTATATCTTAAAAAAGTTAGCGAAAAGCGCAAAGAGGACACATACAATATGTTTTGGCGTGAAGAAGCAGAAGATAGCAAACAAAATGGAACAACAATTTTAGGCAAAAAAGTCACAGATTCATATTCGCACTGGCTAAGCAAAGGATATAAGGTAGTAGATGTTGTCGCATATGCAACGCCTATAAAAAATCTAACTTTCCGCGCAGGAATTTACAATCTCACAAACGAAAAATACGCCACGTGGGATAGCGTGCGCTCAATCCGAACATATGGCACGATGAATATGGTAAATAAAAACACAGGCCAAGGTTATAACCGATTTTTGGCACCTGGACGAAACTATAAAATAAGCTGGGAGTATAAATTTTAAGCACGATTTGGTGAAATTTGGGCGCGAATTTTTAAATTTGCGCCCTAAAATTTGGCTAGAAATTTGCCAGTGCTAAGCGTGATTTTAAATAACGCATTAGAAAAACTACAAAAGTAGATTAAAAATTTATAAAAATCAGACAAAGAAATTTTCAAATTTTACGCAATAAATTAAAAATTTTGAAGATAAATTTCGTAAAATTTTTAGCTCAACAAAAGCTTTTTTATAAATTCCAACCAAAAACCGAAGTTTTGAGATTAAATTTGACTAGAAATTTAAAGAAAATTATCAAAAATTTGCCTAGAAATTTGATTGTTCTACATAAAAATCACGTTGTAAATTTGGCTAGAAATTTAAAACCCAGCGCGATTTTAATTCAAATCATCGCTTTTTTAAACAGACATTAGCTGCGACTTAGCCCACAATTGCGCCTACTTTGCAAACATTTCATTCAAATTTATTCAAAGTAAATTCGCTCTAAATTGTGAATTTTCTAGCTTGTGGGTAGGTGAAACGAAAGATTTTTGTGTTGGCAAAATAGAGAAAATTTGCTTTAGTTTTGATAAAAATTTATGT
>CAUUFG010000101.1:0-4548 GCA_963544335.1 uncultured Campylobacter sp. | reverse complement strand
ATCCGCAAAAACGTTAAATTTCATCTGTCTTTATCGCTCACCAAAATCACCGCGCAAGCCCAATAACGCGACAATCAATAAAAATTTGCATAAAAATCCGTGTCCATAAAGTTTTTGGCGTTTAAGAGATCGCTATTTTTTACTTTTTTCGGGCCTGTTTTTCTTGTAATTTGGTTGCTAATTTTGGATTTTAAACAAATTTGAGCTTTTTACCACTCATAAATTTACCCACGCTGGGTTGAAAAATTTGGCGCAAAAAATAAACGCAACAAACACGCCATTGCTATTTAAATTCCGTAAATTAAGTAAATTTTGATCAAAAATTTACTTTGCATTTGTGCTATTTGTGTCAATTTTGTAGCCGTTGTTCTCTTTGTTTAATATAAAATTTTCATCACTTGTCTCAATTGAGAGCTCAAATTTATCACGAATTTTACGCGCCAAAATCGAGCGGAATTTATCCAAATTTAGCTCATTTTTTTTCAGCGTCGCATTCGTATCGTAATTAAATATCAAAGTGATCTTTTTGCCAGAAATTTTACTATCGTTTAAGTCGCAATTAGTCACGATTTTTACGCTATTTTGCCAAAAATGTACGCTTAAGTTCTCATCTATTTTTAGCGTTTTTGAAGGGATTTCGATCACAGGCGCAGGAGTTTTTGTGATATTGTTTGAAATTTTATTTAAATTTTTATTAAAAGAGACGGAGACATCATCGATTTGAGCGGTATTGGCGCGAGTTTTGCGCTCAAACAAAAAATCATCACCTAGCTCAATACTCTTATTTATATCGACAATTTTTTCCATAATCAAGCCATTTTCATCAATATAAGAAATTCTGATTTTATTGATGATTTTTGCACCGCGTGGCATCGAAAAAAGCTCGCTAGAAAACGGTGCATACTCCTCAAAATTTATATTTTTTTTCTGCGCCATAATATCATCATAAAGCTCATCTGAATAGCCAGCTTCTAGCCTTAAAACACAAAATATCACGGCTAAAAAACAGGCTGTTATATTAAATTTTATGCTCATTTATTTGTGTCTGGATCCAAAACAGCGCGCTCTAAATACTCTTTTTGTAACTTTGCATTTTGATTTTTTAGCTCGCGAACTTCGCCGATAAGGGCGATTTTTTCGTTTTGTAAATCAATCAAAACCATAACCGAACGATCGCCAAAAATCACATTTGCCAAATAAGCCACAAGCGCAAAAAAGATTAAAATCGCGCTGATATAGAGTGAAATTTGCTTGAGTAACCCTTCGCGCACGTTGAAAATTTGCTCTTTTTCATCGTGCGTATTTTGAAATTGGTGCTTAAAATACTCATCTTTTGCGTTATTGTTTTGAGACATTTTTTAACCTTTTTTTAATTTTATTTCATCAAATTTCACTCAAATTTACATAGCAACCAAAACTAAATTTTATAAACCAAGCCCCAAAAATTCATCACTTTCGCACTCAATTTCAAGCAAACGATTATATTTTGCATTGCGTTCGCTTCGCGCGGTTGCGCCTGTTTTTATCTCGCCTGTATTTAGCGCGACCGCAAAATCAGCGATAAACGAATCCTCGCTCTCGCCACTTCTATGGCTCATGATACATCTATATCCGTTGCGAGAGGCTAGGCGTACGGTGCGCATCGTTTGCGTAATAGAACCGATTTGATTAGGTTTAATCAAAATAGCGTTTGCGATACCCTTTTCAATGCCCTCGCGCAAAATTTTCTCGTTTGTAACAAAAAGATCATCGCCAACAAGCTGTATTTTATCGCCAAGTGCGCTAGTTAGGCGTTTCCAGCCGTCCCAATCGTCCTCGCTAAGTCCATCTTCGATAGAAAAAATAGGATATTTTTCGCACAAATTTTTATATATTTCAATCATCTCATCGCTACTAAATTCGCGCCCTTGCAGACAATATTTACCATTTTCGTAAAGCTCACTTGCAGCAACATCTAGCGCGATTTTAATCTGTTCGCCCGCTTTGTATCCAGATTGCTCAATAGCTTTCATTATGAGCTTTAGCGGCTCTTCATTATCGCTTAAATTTGGCGCAAAACCGCCCTCATCGCCCACTGCTGTGGAGTACCCAGCGTCGTTTAGAAGTTTTTTAAGTGTTTGATAAATCTCAGCACTTGCGCGCAAAGCGTCGCTAAATTTATTAAACCCAAAAGGCATAATCATAAATTCTTGAAAATCTACGCTATTGTTTGCGTGTGCGCCACCATTTATGATATTAAACATCGGCACAGGGAGCACGCGTGCATTCGCGCCACCTAAATAGCGATAAAGCGGGATATTTAGCGCATTCGCAGCAGCTCTAGCCACCGCCATAGAGACGCCCAAAACCGCATTTGCGCCCAAATTTGAGTAGTTTGGTGTGCCGTCTAATTTTAGCATCGCATCGTCGATATTTTGTTGATTAAAGACATTAAAACCAACAATCGCCTCGCAAATTTGCTCATTTACGTTTGCGATCGCCTTTAAAACACCTTTGCCACCAAACCTAGCTTTATCGCCATCGCGAAGCTCAAGTGCCTCGCGTTTGCCCGTGCTTGCGCCACTTGGGACAATTGCGCTACCGATGGTGCCATTTTCTAAAACAACACTCGCTTTTATCGTTGGATTTGCGCGACTATCTAAAACCTCTTGTGCGTAAATTTTTGAAATTTTCATAAATTATTCCTCTCCTTCTTCTGCGTTTTCACTCTCTTCTGCGCTACTCATCATGATGTTTGTTTCGCCGATTTGCGCTTTGATTTTATTTGCTATTTCGTTTGCGATTTGCGGATTATCGCGAAGATAAATTTTGGCATTTTCTTTGCCCTGCCCTATTTTTGTCGCTTGATAGCTAAACCATGCACCTGATTTATCCACGATGTCTAACTTTACGCCATAATCAATTAATTCGCCCTCTTTGGAAATTCCCTCGCCAAACATTATGTCAAATTCAGCGATTTTAAATGGTGGCGCGACCTTATTTTTTGCTACTTTTGCTTTGACGCGGTTGCCGATTGAGACTTCGTTTTGTTTTAAAGTGGCGGTTCTGCGGATATCAATTCGCACAGAAGAGTAAAATTTCAATGCATTTCCACCTGTTGTCGTCTCTGGTGAGCCATACCCCATCTGACCGATTTTCATACGAATTTGGTTGATAAATATAACGGTAGTTCCCATTTTATGCACGACACCGGTTAATTTTCGCAAAGCTTGACTCATCAAACGCGCTTGAAGTCCTACGTGAGTATCGCCCATGTCACCTTCGATTTCGCTTTTTGGCGTAAGGGCTGCGACGCTATCTACTACGATGAGATCTACCGCGCCACTTCTTGAGAGTGTCTCAACAATATCCAAGGCTTGTTCGCCAAAATCAGGCTGAGATACAAGAAGATTATCGGTATCTACACCTAAATTTTTAGCGTATTTTACATCTAGTGCGTGTTCAGCATCAACAAATGCGCAAACTCCGCCATTTTTTTGACACTCTGCAACAATTTGAAGCGTCAAAGTGGTCTTTCCAGAGCTTTCAGGCCCATAAATTTCGATGATTCTACCCTTTGGCACGCCACCTATTCCAAGTGCTAAATCAAGTCCTAATGAGCCAGTAGAAATGGCGTCTATTTTTTCTACTTCTTTATCGCCAAGGCGCACCAAAGTGCCCTTACCAAAGGCTTTATCGATCTGTTTTAACGCAAGATCAAGACTTTTTTTTCTGCTTTCATCCATAAATAATCCTAAAAATAAAAATGGCGCAATTATAGCGAATTTTTATAATTTAACTTTGAAACCTC
Organism: uncultured Campylobacter sp.; assembly: GCA_963544335.1. Taxonomy (GTDB): domain Bacteria; phylum Campylobacterota; class Campylobacteria; order Campylobacterales; family Campylobacteraceae; genus Campylobacter_B. Next base: position 758 of record CAUUFG010000101.1, on the reverse strand, counting down.
TATTTTAAAATGGAATTTTCCAAATTTCGCCCGATTTGGCTTTTCATCTTAGAATTTGGCTTAATGATTTCAGCGATTTTTCCGTTATCTAATAGCACAATCTCATCGCATAAAATCCGCGCTAAACGAATATCGTGCGTGATAAAAATGAGCGTTAAATGCGATTTTAAACGCTTTAAAAGCTCGATAAATTTCACCTGTAAAATCGTATCAAGAGATGAGAGAGACTCATCTAAAATCAGCACTTTTGGGCGCACGGCAAGGGCTCTAGCAATCAAAACACGCTGAATTTGACCGCCGCTTAAATTAAGCGCAAGTTTTGACAAAAAATCCTCGCTCAAACCCACAAAATTTAGCGCCTCTTTTACACGATTTTCGAGCTGGGTTTTATCAAATTTGAATAGATAATCAAGCGGCTCTTTGATGCATTCAAAGACCGAATTTCGGGGATTTACCGAGCTTAGCGGATCTTGAAAAACAATTTGCATTTGCCTATAAATTTCGCGCCTTGAGGCAAGATTTTTGGCGCATAATTTTTTACCAAAAAATGTAATTTCTGCGCTATGAGGTGCATAAATTTGCATTAAAATTTGCGCAAGGGTGCTTTTACCGCTTCCAGAAACACCCAAAACCCCCAGTGCTTTGCCACTTTCTAGCGCGAAATTTACTCCGCTTAAAACCGACTTTTGCGAATTTTTAAAAAGAGAAAAAATTTTGTATGAGAAATTTAAATCACGAACATTTAAAGCTAAATTTTG
>CAUUFG010000100.1:0-4612 GCA_963544335.1 uncultured Campylobacter sp. | reverse complement strand
CTTTTGCCAAAAATCCCCTTCTTTTCATAGTGAATTGGCTCAAATTCCAGCTTGATTTGCGAAATGATTTTTGGTATTACGATCTTGTCGTATTTATAGCAAATCGGACAATCGTAGCTAAAAATTTTCACAAATTTTCCATCAAATTGCGCGAGCGGTTTTTCTAGCACAAAATATTCTTTACCCTGTGTGAAATTTGCTATTTTTGAATTATAGTCGCCATTTTGTGCATTTAATAGCCCGCAAAATAGGCAAAACATCATTAAAATCGTAGTGTAAAATTTATTTTTATACATAATTTTCTCCAAAAAAATCTCGCGATTTTATCTTAAATTTTCTTAAAAATTTAGTTTTTCACGCTAAAATCCGCGCTTTTATCGCAAATTTTTAGCTTTTAAATTTGACGAAAAACGTGCAAAATTAAGGGGAAATATGTTTGAAAATATTGTGAATTTTTTGGTGCAAATCGTGGGTGATTGGGGCTATTGGGGGATATTTTGTTTGATGGCTTTGGAGAGTAGTTTTTTCCCGTTTCCTAGCGAAATTGTGATGATTCCGGCTGGATATTTGGTGCAAAAAGGACAGATGAATGCCTTGCTTGCGTTTTTTAGCGGAGTTAGCGGGAGTTTGGCGGGCGCGCTATTTAACTACTATTTATGCTACTTTTTTGGACGAAATTTTGTGAGTAAAATTGGTAAATTTGTCGGCATTAATGATGAAAAAATGGCTAAATTTGAGAGTTTTTTTAATCGATATGGCGAAATTTCTACGTTTAATGGGCGTTTAATTCCTGGCGTTAGGCAATATATTTCGCTTCCCGCTGGTTTAGCGAAAATGAATATCATCAAATTTAGCGAATTTAGTGCGCTAGGGGCTGGAATTTGGGTGGCAATTTTGCTTGGTGTTGGCTATTTATTGGGCGATAATGAAGAGTTAATTAAAGAGTATCTTCACATCATAACGATTGCGCTTATTATTTTTGTGCTTTTGATTACGCTTGTTTATTTGTGGATAAAAAAGGTGTGGATTTTTGCTAAATTTCGCTAGTCTTTATTAAAAAGCGTGATATTTTTGGTAAAATCTCGAAAATTTTTTGGAGCAAAATCATGATTGAAAATTTACTTAAAAACAGCGACGAATTTAGACAAATTGTGAGTGATTTAGCCAAAAAAATCGCTTCTCAAACTCTCGTTTCTTTTGATTTACAACGCATATTTCGTAAGCTAGCAACATATGCTGTTAATCAGTTTGATATCGAAAATGAACTTATAAAAAAATACCAAATTGCGACTGATTTTGCTAGTGATTTGCAAAAATCACAGGAGTATTTTTTGGCGCAAGTTACGCAAATTTGCGAAGATGTTAGTTTAAATTTGTGGCGTGCAAGAAGTCTTTTATTCTTTTTAATCTCATGGCTAGATTCTCATGAAATAGCACAAAATTCGCTCTTGATTAACCAAATCTCACTTATAGAAAATGAAATAAATTCGCAAAAAGCTTATGAAATTTTAACGCGCAATTTAAACAGCTATCGTGCGTGTGTAACGCGTTCTTTAAATGAAATTTTAAGCGAAATTATAAGCGAAAACGGCGCGTTTTTAGATGAAAATTTACAATTAAAACGCGAACTTAGCAAGAAAGTAAAAGAGCTTCACGCGGTTAATAGTAAAATTTCAACAATCCAAACAAACGATACTGTTACGGGGCTTCCGAGCCGTCGTTATGCGATACGCACGATTTCATCTTTGATAAAGCAAAGTAAAAATTTAGGCGGAACTTTCGGTGTGATTTTTATAAATTTTAACGAATTTGAAGATATTAATGAGCGCGTAAGCTTGGAAGTTGCTAAAAAAGCGATGGCGTTAATCGCTGATATTTTGCGCGATGTTACGCGTTCTGATGATGTTGTTTGTTCGCTTGGAAAGCAAGAATTTGCGTTGATTTGCCCTGATTGCGAACAAAGCGGGATCATAAATCTCACAAACGCAATAAAAAGCAAAATGCAGTTTGATGGTGCACTAAAAGAGTATATATCAAAGCTTCAAAATTTGGGCGTTACGGTTAGTTTTGGCGTTACGATTGCTGATGGAAATTGTGATATAAAAGATATTTTAAAACAGACCGATTTTAATCTGCACGAGGCAAAAAGCGCAAAATGGCGCGTTGAAATCACCTCATTTGTATAAAATTTATGGCTCAAAATTACGACTAAAATTTGGTTGTAATTTTGAGAGATTTTTTCTGTTAATTTATTTTGCATTTCTCTAATTTTAAAAAAATAAATAGTTATTTGAAGTCGCAAATGATCGCGATATAAATCTTAGTTTTAATTTTAAGACTGCTCATTTTTTATCCTTTTATTTTTGCTTATGATGAGGTTGCTAAGCTTTTTAACACAAATTTTAAAAGCTCTCTTAATCTATACTGCATTAACAAAATAACTTCAAAAAAGGATTTAATGGGGATTAATTAATATTTTTTAAAAAGTTTTGAAGTCTTTGTAAAATATCCCTTTTTGATTGGAAGTGTCTTAAAAATTTTTATTAAAATGTCGCATTTTTAAAGTATTAAAAATGCATGAGATAAATTTGCAAATTTAGGCTAGATTGGCACGTGCTTGTCGGTTGTGATGTATGTATCAATCTGCAATCTAGACGGAAACAAAACGCCGTTTATTTAGATATTAGCCACGGCAATAAACTGCACGATTTAGACCAATTTTAAGTCTTAAAAGAGACTATCCACTTGCGGTCGCAAATTTGCCAGGGATTATATTTTTACTACAATAGCGACATTTTAATTGATTTTTTGTGTTTTGCTATTTAAAATTTGTTTTGAATTTTTGTAAAATCAGCCAAAAAATTTAACTAAATTTTCTAATGTAAAAGCCTAAAAAATTTGCGCGCAAGCTGTAAAAAGGCTTGGCACACGCCAAATTTCTAACTAAAATTTTTAAAATTTAAAACCCGCGTTCATTGATAAATTTGTAGCTTTCGCAACCTTTTGTGTTTTTAAGATCGCACGATTTGCCAAAATACTCTTTTGCGCGTTTGATGTCTTCGTCTTTGCCACCTTCTATGTATAAAAGTCCCAAATTTTGGCAGCTTTGACTCTCTCCGTTGGTGCAATCTTTGTCTAAATAAAAATAGACTTTTTCAAGATCGGCGGCGATATATTTTCCGTTTGCGTAAATTTGTGCTAATTTGCCACAGCTTCGGCTAAAACCGCCATCACAAGCGATTTTTATATATTTGATGCCGGTTTGTGTGTTTTGTGCTGTTAGGTTGCCATCAAGATACATTTGTGATAGCGTTTCACAGCTTGAATATATGTGATTTTTTTCGCAATTTTGTTTGTAAATTTGAATTGATTTTTCTAAATTTTGGCGCACGGCATCGCCTAAAATATACGCCTTTGCCAACTCTTCGCATCCGATAAATACGCCTTTAGAGCAAGTTTTTTCAAACATTTCAAAGGCTTGAAATTTATCTATTTTTGTTCCTATGCCGTTGTTTAATAAAATTCCCATACTAAAACAAGACGGAGCAAATTTTTTCGCGCAACCTTTTTGGAAATTTGCAAATGCGCCGGCTAAATCGAGCGTCGTTCCATCGCTATTTAGCAACTTAACGCCAAGAGTGTGGCAAGCTGCGCCGTTTTTTTCGCATGCGATACGTAAATTTGAAATTTCATCACCAAAACTAAATGCAAAAAATATTAGAAAAATTAAAGCACTTTTCAAAATGTAACCCCGTAATTAAAATGGATGTATTCTAGTTAAAATTTGGTTAATTTTTGCTATAATCGGCGCGTTTTTTATCTTAATTGTAAGGAGAAATGATGAAAAAATCAATTTTTGTTTGTGCTTTTGTTTGTGCTTTTGTTTTGGCTGGTTGTACTGCTAAAGTTAGTAAAGATATAGGGCGAGATGGGCATGTTTCTGAAGAAAATATAAAATTTCCCGATCCTAATAATGCATGGGTAGAGCCTATTTCGCCTACTAATGATATGATTAATCAGATAAAAACTGGTGCAACTAAAGATGAAATTTTGCAACTTCTTTCGCACCCGCATTTTAGAGAGGGTATGTTTAATGTTGTTGAATGGGATTATGTCTTAAAAAACGACGGCGAAATTTGTCAATATAAGGTTATTTTTGATAAAGATGGATTTGCGCGATCATTTTTTGATAATCCTCGCGGTTGTGCGTTGGATGATGATAAAGATGGTGTTAAAAATGAATTTGATAAATGTCCAAACACTCCGCGCGGAATGGTTGTAGATGAGAATGGTTGTGAAAAAAAAGTTGATTTAAGTAAGGCTATTTTGTTTGATACAGCTAGTGCAAAAATAAAAAGCGTAAATGAGATGATATTATCAAATTTGGTCACACATCTTAAAAATCAGCCAGAAGTTTCGATAATTATAGATGGACACACAGACTCTGTTGGAAGTGATAAAATGAATATGGTTTTATCACAAAAACGCGCCGATGCGACAGCAAATGAACTAATAAAACGCGGTGTAAGCGCGGATAAAATTTCAACAAGAGCATTTGGCGAGAGTGAGCCAGTAGCATCAAATAATAGCGCAGATGGAAGAGCTAAAAATC
>CAUUFG010000099.1:0-4677 GCA_963544335.1 uncultured Campylobacter sp. | reverse complement strand
ATTTCAGATGAACTTACAAGTGAGCAAAAAGAACAAATAGAGCAAGTAGGCTTAATTTATCTTGAGCCATGAATTTTTATCTGTTTTATCTAATTTATTAAACTTTTCTATTATTTCATTATCTACTGTGTTTATAAATGATCTTGGTTTGATTTCGCTTTTTAATTCGTTTGCATTTTTACCTATTAAATCTCGTGCCATAAGACTGCGATTTTTAGCAAAATTATAAATATTTCCTCTATCTTTGTCATCATTTGGGTTGAAATACAAATAATGCCCATTTGCTTGGCACGATATAACTACTGTATCGTCTTGGTCATTTGTAAGTGTCTTATAGTTTCGGCTACTTTTTTCACGTTTTTCAAAGTAGCCTATTCTTTTTAAAATTTCATCTAGTGGATATTTTATAATCCCATCATTGTTGTTAAATTTCATAGTTCTAGTTATCTTGATTTATCCAGCAATCTTTTTTTATTTCATCATTTGAGAAATATTGCTGGCAAAAATTTAAATTTGGGTTATGTCTACACAATTTGCTATTATTATTTACAACTGATAAATTCACCGCTCCTGCTTCTTTGCACTTTAAAAATTCATCTTTTGAAATAGAATTTATTACTTTCCCTGTCTGCCATTCGTTTTGACTATACCATCTTGTTGTTTTGCACGTATTTACTGGCTTAATGTTTGTATATGCGTGTTTGATTAATGCTTGACACCCTATTGGCATCTTTGTTGCTGGTTTATAAGCGTATTCGTCGCAACTACAACGTCTTTCTCCGCAGTTTTCTTTAATGCATTTTTTTTCAGGATTTGAATTTATATAATCAGCTGTGCATTTTCTACTATCTATAATTTGGCAGTATATTATCCCTCAAATTAGCAAATGCTGGATCTTTTGCGTCAGCTCCATCTACCGGACAAAGTCTTAAAAAATTTCTTCTAGCATTTACAGTATCGCCCCGCTTTTTGTGTTTGATACTAAAATATTTATTGATGCTTGGAGTGCATTCGCCTGGTCGTGTGCCACTGCTTAAACAAAGTATAGCTTCGCAAGCTAGTTTTGTATCGCCGGCAAGTATTCCATCGGCATTTAATGTATTTGAAAAAATTATGCAACTTAATGTTAAACTGAAAAATATTTTTTTCATTTTTATTCCTTTGTTAAAATTACATCTCTTCTTCACTTGTTATATTTTCGCTTGGCTCTAAATTTGAAGCAGGCATGTCTTCATCTATCGTTTTGTTTGTGGTCTGATCGCAAACATCTTTTTCACCCCCTTTTTTATTTAGCCAAAAGAATTCTTTTACTCTAACTTCCCAAACGTATCTCGCGTTTCCGTTGTTATCCACGTATTCGTCCGTTGCCAACTCCCCCGAGCATAAAAACTGAGAGCCTTGTTTGAAGTATTGATTTGCTACTTCCGCCGTTTTACCGAATATCTTAATGGGTATCCAGTCTGTATGTTCTACTTTGTTTCCGTTGCCGTCCGTCCATTTTTTAGTGATTGCTAGCGAATTGCTTGCTATTGCGTTTCCTGTGTTACCGTATCTTAATTCAAAATCTCTGCCCAGATATCCGCATAAATTGACCTTATTCATTTTAATTACTCCTTTTGAATGTAAATTTTGGAAGTCCTAGCTCATCTTTTGGTAGTTGTTTTGTTTGGGGTTTAAATATGGCATCGTTGCGTTTATATTCAACTACGCTTTGATTAAAGCTTTCTTCTTCTAAATTTTTAGCTTGATTATTGTTGTCAATTTGTTTCATTGTCGCCATCGTGCTTGTATAGTTGATGTTTAGTTCATATTGCTGTTGCATCATTTCTAACATTTTAAGCAGTAGTGAATTTGTAAGTGCTTGAGCTTGTTTTTGATTGTTTGCTTTGCTTAGTTGTTTTGCAAATCGCTTTAAATCGTCTTTCATTTTTGCTTTTGAGTATGGATTTGTTTTATCGTCATTTTTAAACACATCAAATGTTAATAACGCATTTGTTTTTTCTATATTCTCTCTTGTTAGTAAAAATTTCTCTGCATTTTTCATGTTTTCGATTTGAATTTTATAATTTGCTCTTTCTATTGGATCAATCGATGCATTCATTTTGGTTGTTATCTCTTCTATACTTTTGCTTAAATTTGCCCCATTTCTTAGGGCTGACGTGCATTGATTCACTCTACTTGTTAGTTTATTGCTTGAAGCCTTAATTGACATCCTAAAAAACTCGCTATTTTGCTCCAAAAAGGAACAAGCAGTTTTTACTCTTGCGATGTCGCCCATAATATCTTGTGGAATATTTTCAACACTACTATAAATATCTTTCATCGAATTTATCATATGTGTCGCATCTCCTAAGATCTGATTTACATCTTCCATATCAACACCTAGTTCTTTCATCTGCTTTTCAAAATTTAGAGTGTCTTTAACCATTTGTTCGTATTCTTTAATTTGCTGTGCGTATGATTTTAATTGTTGAGCATAATCTTTTACTTGATTTGCAATCGCTGATACATCTACGACTGGAATACCACCTGCGTTTGCGCTGCCTAAAAATAATACCGTTGCTGTGCCGATTGATATTAGTGTCTTTTTCATCTTTCGTTCCCTTTTTTGTTTTCGTGTGCTGATTAAATTTCGTTTTTGTTTTGGTGTAAGCTCCATTATAAACTCCTACTTTTATCATTTTGATTTTCTTGATTTTTATTTAAAATTTTGTCTTTGCTTTGTTTTAGAGACTCATCAACTTTTTTATAAAATTTTGGATAGTGCTCTTTAAAATTTGGCGTCTCTTTGTTTATATCATCCATTAATTTTTTCAGTTTTTCATAGCCTTTGATATCAATGCCTTTTTTGGTCTCTTTTTCGTACGTGGTTTGAAGTTTGGCGTAGTTTTTATGCTCTTTTTCAAGTTCATCTAGTCCGCCTTTTACTTTTTTGCGTTCGTTAAAAACTTCTTTTACCAAATCCCCCACAGCTTCTTTAAATTTCGGGTTATCAAATGCGAGTTCAAGTTTTTCTTGTCTTTGTTTTTCTTTTTTCTCGCTATCTTCTTTGCCTTGCTTTAACATCATTTCTAAGCTTCGATCCATCTCTTGCAACGCGGTTAAAACTCCATTTATTCCATCGCTATTCATCAGATTATCAATTGATTTTTGAAAATTTGCTTCAAGTCTTGATTGCTGGTCTTTTAAGGCTTCTAGCTCTTTTTCGTGTTGAAGTTCAAGCTCTTTGGCTCTTTTATCCCAGTCGTCTTGCTCGACTGGTAAGTTGTTTTGATCTTGTTTCTTTTCTAATTCTTCTTTGTTTTCTTTCCCTTTTTTCTTTTCGTCCGCGTTACTTTCCTTTGAATTATCGTTTGTTGACTCTTTTGTGTTTTTTATCTCTTTTTCTTTGAATTTAATTTGCTCTTCTATTTTTTCTTTTTCTTTTAAAATTTCCAAGCTATCTTTTAAGTCGTCGTTTTTATCTAACGTATCAAGCTTTGCTTTTACGAACTCTCGTTTTTCTTTTGGGCTTTTAAATTCGTTTAGCTCACTTTGTTTTTCTGTAATTTGCTTATCTATTTGTTCTTTCTCTCCTAGTATATCCACTGCCTTTTGCGCGTGTTCATTTAAATTGACATTGCTTTGTTTTAAATTTTGGCGGATTTGTTCTTCTTTTTTAAAATCTTACAATGCAATTTAATTTGCTAATTTATTCTTTGAGTGTTTTGCTCTGTGGTGCGCTTTGGTTTTATAATGCGCAGTAAGCTTTCTATTAGCTAGAATGGAACGCGATAATATGAGTTTGACTCATTTTCAAAATAGTTTTTTACTATCTTTAGAATTTCGCTCTGCTTTTTATATCAAATGAAATTTTAAATTATCTTATAAATGTTTAAAATCTTAAAGCAGGAAAAAAATTTCATTTTATAGTTAGCCTATATTTAGCGCATTTGCATAAATTTATACGTCATTACATTTTATTGTGTGGCTTAAACAAATTTTTAAAATATTTCTTCTCTAAAATTTAGTTTTTGCACTTTTTAAATACCAAAAATTTATTGATGCAATTTGGCTCCCAGATAAATTTACTATTTTTAGTAGCTTCTATATTTTTTTAAATATTTTAAAATTTGGTAAAAAATATCTCAAAATCAATCGGTTTATTGAGTTTTTCTATCTCGGCGCGTAAAAGCAAACTTTGGCTAGAATTATCGATAAAAAGTTGCCTATTTTCAAATTTAATCTGCAAATCACGCGCTCCAAATTTGCCTAAAATCATGGAAAATTTGAGAATAAAACTAAGCCATATCAAAATTTCATCTTTTGGCAATAAAAATTTATACTCATTGACGGCACTTGTGTTACGTTTGCCGTTTATGCGAATGAGTGCTGCGATTAGTGCTTTTTGTTCGTGCGTGTAGCCATAATTTAGGCAAGAGATCGCTAAATATGCGCTGTTTATGTGGTTTTCATAGTAGTCGATTTGCGCGCCTGTTTCGGCGATTTTTGTCGCGGTTGTTAGCTCCATTAAAAAATTTGGCGATATTTTATGTAGTGGCGCGAGTGCTAAAAACAGCTCTTTTGCTAGTTTTGGTGCAAAACTTTGGCGCGGGGCAAAGCGATCCAAAATTGATTTTAAACTTGGGTTAAAATTTGCTGGAAATTTGGCGTTTTCGCCTAAAATTCTGCTTAAAA
>CAUUFG010000098.1:0-4807 GCA_963544335.1 uncultured Campylobacter sp. | reverse complement strand
TTAATTTTGAATTCTTACTCAATTTCGGTTTTTTTAATTGAAATTTATAAAAAAGCTTTTATTTTTGGCTTTGTTTGCTTGGCTCTATTTTGGTTGGTTTTATCTGAATTTTTTGACTTATTTTGCCCAAAATCATTTCGCTTTGCTATTGTTTTTGTTTGTTTTGGTTTATATCGGCTAAGTCAGATTGAAATTTGCTTCGGTTTAGTTGGATTTAGCTTTATTTAAATTTACTTTACTTGGCTGATTTGTAGTTTAAGCCACAAATATCTCGCACAAAAGCAATCTGTTTTATCATTATCAACTAATTTTTTAATCATTATCATAAAATTTTCAAAAATTTAATTAAAAAAGTACATCAAATTTATACGCAAATATAATAAATAATCTCATAATTATCGATCAATTTCAGCCTATTTTTAGAATACAACTTGTAAAATCCGCGTTTTATTTTTGATATATATTTTCATATACAAGCGAGACAAAATGAAGTTTATAAATTTACTTTTATTTATATTTATTGCCCTATTTACTGGATGTTCAACACTAGATCAAAACGCAAATTTTAATCAAAATTTGATAGAAAATCCCAAAATCTTACGCACAAGCGATAATAAAATATTAAATTATGACGAATTTACAGCAGACATAAATGATAGTGATATTCTACTTCTTGGCGAAAGACACAATCACACGTTAGATCAATCCGCTGAGCGCAAAATAATTGCCTCTTTTCCGAATTCAAATATCGTTTTTGAGATGCTCTCTAGTGTAACGCAAAATGAGATTGATAGTGCAAAAAGCAAAAAATCACAAATTCACCCAAAAATGCTTGAAACCACGCTAAAATGGGAGTGGAATGCGTATAAAAACTATCAAAAAATCGTCGAACTTGCATTTTATGGCGATTATAAAATGCTTGGTGGAAACATCAGCAAGGCAGAAATTCAAACAATTTACGAGGGCGCGCAACCAATTCATGGCATAAAATCAACAACTCAGCAAGTGCGAAAGGTTATCAAAGATGTAATCGCCATCACACACAAAGTAAAAGATGAGCAAATGTTAGAAAAAATGACAGAAATTCAGCAGTTTAAAGACCGCAGGATGGCCGATATTTTGGCGCATAGCAGTGGTAAATCGATACTTTTGGCGGGTTTTTTTCATACAAATAAAAAGATCGGCGTACCGCTTCATTTAAGCGATTTTGCGACGCCTAAAAAGATAAGCGTTATCGTATTTTCGCACAAAAAAGGCGATGAAATCGGCAGTGATTATATATGGCTGGATTGATTTTTGACAAATTTTATAGCTTCATCTAGCACAAATTTTATTAAATGCAAAAGGTGTAAAATCTTATAAAAAAGTAGCCAAAATTATCAAAATAGCCCAGATTTATATTCCGCAGATCACTAAAAATATAAGCTCTATCTAAAATAAATGCGATTGTCGAGTTTTTGCGCAAAATTTGAGTTTAAAAATTTGCAGTTGGCGGTTAAATTTTGGCTTTTTGGTGGTTGAGAATTGATAAAACATTAAAAATTGCATATTTTAAATCGCAATTCGTTATGTTTTTGTTCGCGCGCTAGGTTTTGCTATCGATTTTCATATTGATGCGCTAAATTTTTGCTTATCAATTATCAAAATAGAGGCAAATTTACAAGATATCCAAATAAGCTAAGTCGGATTGGCGCGAAAAACAAAGCAAAATTTACTGTAATTTACCGCGCAAACAGAAATTTGATTAGTCTAAATAGACAAAACGGGAGAGCAAATGAGCAAAATAAACCACAAATTTACACTTTCAATGGCATTATGCGCACAAATTTTAACAATAAATTTAAACGCGCAACAAATGATAGCGCAAACAGGGGCAATCGCGGCACAAGCCCAAAAACAAGCCCAAAAACAAGCTACGTCGCAAATTTCAACAAACACGCCCGCTAAATCAGTCGCGTTAAACAGCATATCCGTCATCGCAAACAAAGACGCCACCGACGCGCCATTTTTAAAACCAGGCGCAAAAAGCGCGCGAGCCGATTTTCGCTCAAACCCCCAAAGCATAGACTCAATCGTGCGATCAGTAAGTGGCGCATACACACAAATCGATCAAGCACAAGGCACGCTAAGCGTAAATTTGCGCTCAATGAGCGGACTTGGACGCGTGGATACGAAAATCGACGGCGTAAAACAGACCGCATACACGACCGCAAGCGATGGTGGCGGATTCCACGATTCAATCGGCACATCTTCATACGGCGCAATGATAGATAAAAATTTCCTAACCAGCGCGGAATTTGAGCGTGGGACATTTAGTAGTGGTGGCGCAGGTCTAATGGGAAGCGCAAATTTTCGCACGATCAGCATCGATGATATCATAGAAAATAACCGCCAATCAGGCGCGATAATCAAACACTCATTTGGCACAAACGGCATCGGTCCTAGCTCGATGATAGGTGTAGCCGCGCGGGTAAATTTGGGCGAAAATTCAAACGACAAATTTGATGAAAATAGCGATAAAACCATCGGCTTTTTATACGGATTTTCTCACTCAAAAATCACGCAAAACTACCGCACAGGAGACGGCTCACGCATAGACGATCCACGCGATTTTATCAAACCAGATGGCAAGAAAAAGACGCCACGAGCCCCCATAAACCCGCAAAATTTAAAACAACGCCCACAAAGCCACATCGCTAAAATCGAGCTAAATTTAGGCGCATTTGATAGCGTGGCGCAATATCGCACCTACAAAAACACACTAGCTGGGCGCAAAATGCAAAATAATACCTATCAAATTGAGGCAAATTTTAATCCAACAAATCAGCTCATAAACACCAAATTTAGTGGCGCGATTTCGCAAAATTTACAAAAATATTTAGACAAAGAAAAGTGGGCGTATATGCCAATGGACGGCATAAAAACAAAAAATAACTCGACTCAAATCGACATTTCAAACACAGCCGAATTTGGGCGCGTAGATAGTGGGCTTGACGAAATTTCTAATAACTACGGCGCAAATTTTGGCGCAAAAATCACATTTGGTGCAAATTATTTTCGCAACGACTACAAAACAAATGGCAATTTTTATGAAAATTTAAAGAAATTTTATCTACCTTATGTGGCAAATTCATTCTATCCACAAGGAAAACAAGAGGCAAAATCGCTCTATCTTAACACCGAATTTGACTTTGGGCGCGCAAATTTAGAGACAAATTTCGACTACACATTCGCCAAACTTAGCGGTTTTCACAACATTTTTAGTCAAATTGATAACAACGCAAACATGCTCTACACGCAAGAAAACATCAAACGCCACTACAACTATCCAAATTTATCCGCCACCTTTAGCGTAAAACTAGACCCGCTGTTTTCACCTTTTTTTACATATTCGCGCACGCACAGAATGCCAAATCCGCAGGAGTTTTTCTTTACGCACTCTACATCGGCTAGTGGCGAGATAAATAGAGATCTTCGAGCTGAGAGTGCTGATACTTTTGGAATCGGATTTAACGCTTATAAGCACGGAAATTTCTTTGAAGATGATATTTTCGGGCTAAAATTTACTTTTTTTAGATCGAAAGTGAGCGATTATATTTATAATAGATACTGGAAAAAAGGCTATTATTTGCGCTGGATAAATGATGACGAAAAGGCGAATTTTAGGGGCTTTGAGATAGAGAGTAAATACGATGCTGGGTTTGCTTATGCAAATTTAAGCTACTCATATCAAAAATCGCAACACAAATTTGCCGACACGCAAGCAGTAGAGTTTGGCGGGGCGTATTTTGGTCAGACGCAGTTTGCAAAGCTCCCACAACACAGCGCGGTTTTGGATATTGGGGCGCGATTTTTCGATGAAAAACTCAATCTTGGTGCGATCTCAAAATACACATCTCACGCAAAACGTATCACGCCCGCAAATAGCCTAAAAGACGACGCAAATACCCCTGATGCACTAATGAAGCGAAAAACCGACAATAAAATCCCACAAATCCCTACGATAATCGATCTGTACGCAAACTATCAGACGCCACTTCGTGGGCTTAGCGTGCGTGCGCAGGTGCAAAATCTACTCGATAAAAACTACATGGACGCGCTTTATACGTATAATTCAACCGAAATGACGCAAAATATCGGAAGCGTTAGTGAGCCTATTTTTATCTTTAATAACTCGGCGCGCGGGCGGACTTTTGTGGTGAATTTTGAGTATAAATATTGAATTTGGATTAAAATTTGCGGAAATTTAAATAGTAATAGCGCGTTATTTTTGTACCAAATTTTTCAACCCAGCGCGGGTAAATTTATGAACGATAAAAAGCTCAAATTTGTTTAAAATCCAAGATTAATAGCCTAATCGCGAGAAAAGCAGGTGCGAAATTAGCAATCTTTTAAATGCCAAAAACTTTATGGGCGCGGATGTTTTATGCGAATTTTATTTATTGTCGCGTTTTTTGGTGATTTGCGCGGCGATTTTGGCGAGCGATAAAAACACGTTTTGCGGATAAATTTGCCGTTTAAATATCATGAATGCGCCTAAATTTTAAGCGTCTAAAGTGGCAGTTGAAAACTAAAATTGCCTTGATACGTTGTGCACAATGGCATGGAAAATAAACGGGAAATTTGGTGTATTAACGTGGGCGGTTTTGCGGGCTACTAGCGGTTGCGAACTAAATTTAGCTGTGTCGCGATTAGCTATTTCGCTTGTTGTTTTGTGTCGCAGTGGCAGGGAAATTTGGCGATTTCAGGCGGTTGCGCGAAATTTGTTGGTGAGCGGGTTTCGTGTCGCGGTTAGTGGAGAAAATTG
>CAUUFG010000097.1:0-4827 GCA_963544335.1 uncultured Campylobacter sp. | reverse complement strand
TAGTTTTTAAAGCACTCAAAAATAACTCTTTGTCTGATCTTATTCCAATAAAACGTCACGGCGGGTTGCTTTGTTTAAAACAAAATCAAACAATGCGTAGTGAAAATGGGGTTGTAAATTTAATCAAATTAGGTAAAAAAGGCTGAAAAATTCAAAGTAAAACCAACTAAAATATGGCGTAAAATTTGCTTTTATTGCTAAATTTAAATGTCCATTCTGCCCTTAATCGCTTTTATAATCGAGAGCATATCGACATTTTCTAGGCTCACACCAGTTGGCACACCTTGCGCGATTTTGCTAAATTTTAGTCCGTAATTTTGCAATTTATCTTCTAAAAAAAGCATTACCGCATCTGAATTTATGCTCGGCGTGAGCGCGAAAATTATCTCTTTTGTGCCGTTTCGCTCAATGGCGTAATTTAGCTTGTCGATGTTTTTGGCATCCTCTAGCACAAAATATCTCCCTTCATATGAGCCGGTCTGTTCGATCACTAGCATATCTTTTGAGCTCTCTACAACACACAAAATATCGCCATTTCGCGTCTCATCAGCGCAAATTTCACAAATTTCATTTTCGCTAATCCCACCGCAAATTTGACACTTTTGCAGCCCAGAAACTGCATTTTCAATGCTATTTGCCAAGCGCAACCCCAAAAATGAATCAGACAAACTCACAAAATACGCATATCTAATCGCCGATTTTTTTCCGACCCCAGGAAGTTTTTCAAAGCACTCCACTAAATCGTCAAATTTATCGATTCCGAGCTTCATTGTGTGCCTTTTTGATCTGAAATTTCGTCGTTTTCATCTCTTTTGTCGCTGTTTTGCGCGTTAAAATTTTGTTTTAAATCGCACTTATTTTTGACAAAAACAACAATAAAATTATGCTCGCCGTTTGCGTAAAAATAATCAAATTTAAACCCATGCAACTCGCAAATTTTATCAATAATATAAAGCCCAAGCCCCATGCCGTTTGCGCGCTCGTTTTTATTTCGCACAAAAGCTTGTTTATAGTGTTCAATTGAAATTGGCAGAGCCGCGCCTTTGTTTGAGATGCAAATTTCGTCTTTATTTGTGGTGATTTTTACGCGTCGATCGTCTGCGTATTTTAGGGCGTTATCGATTAAATTTTTAATCGCAAGAGCAAAAATTTGAATATCTACATTTAAAATTGCATCAGATTCTATCTCTACGCTTACGCGCTCGTCCCATTTTTCCATCATCAAAATATCTCGCGCTTGTTCTAAAATCAAGCTTAAATGGCACTCTTGAATATTTAGCGAATAGGATTTTGATAGCAGTTGTTCAACCTTTGCAAATTCGTTTATTAAAATTTCTAGCCGTTCAAAAATGCTAATCAAGCGCGTTTTTTGGCGCTCGTCTTCGATCATTTCGCACACGATTCGCCCTTTGCCGATCGGCGTTTTTAGCTCGTGCATGATTGTGCGTAAAAATAGCTGACGGGATTTTAAAAGTTCGCGGATTTTTGTTACGGCACGATCAAATTCAAAGCTAAGTTGTGCGATTTCGTCATTTGTGTCTTTGGGGCTTTGGATTATGATATCGATGTTTCCGCTGGCAAATTTTTTGATATTATTGTTTAATTTTTTGAGTGGCAAGAGTGATTTTATGACTGAATAATAGAGCCAAATCAATAGTCCAAATGTGATGAAAAAGCCAAGCCAAGCAGGATCTGTGACGTTTTTTGTATCTAGGCTTTCAAAACCTACGCTAAATGTCTCATTGACGATAAAAAGATAGAGTGTGTCTTTAAGCTCAACCGAAACAAAGGCGCCTAAAATTGTATGCTGTTTGAAAATTTCCCTGCCTTGATTTGTGATTTCTATTATTTTGCCTTTGTCATTTATTATTTCCATATTGAAATTTGAGAAAAATCGCTTTAAATCTTGCGGTGGGCGATTTTTATCATAAAGACTAATCAAATATGTAATCGCGCTAAGCTGGGTGCTTTCCGCCTTTTTTAGTGCATTTTCGTGTTGTGTGTGACCGATAATTGTAAAAAGCAACGCCACAAAAAGCAACGCCACAGCAAAAATCACGAAAATTTTATAGTAGATTGAATTTTTCATCCGATGAGCTTATAGCCGATACCACGCACTGAAAATATGTGTTCTGGCTTTTTAGAGTTGTCGCCGATTTTCGTTCGCAAGCGGCCGATGATTACATCTAGGCTTTTTGAGTCTTTATCTTTTAAGCTTTTGCAGTGATATACAAGCTGTTCGCGTGAAACAGAAAAGCTGTGTTGTTTGATTAGATACTCTAGAATTTCATATTCAGCCGGCGTTAAAGAGAGCACTCTGTCTTCAAAATAAATTTCATGGCGTTTTTCGTCAATTTTAAACGCGCTCTCGCTTGTGGCCTCCTCTTTTTCGGCTGTTGTTTTTTTGTAGCGACGAATCAGACTCATAATACGCGCGTGCATCTCTTTTGGATCATAAGGCTTAGGCAAATAATCATCTGCGCCGATTTGAAGCCCGACAACGCGGTCGCTTACGTCACTTCTAGCTGAGCTAATTATAATAGGAATATCATATTTTTCGCGGATCTCTTTACAGACTTCTAGCCCGTCCATTCCAGGTAAAGTCAAATCCAAAATCAATAAATCGAAATTTTTAATCCCCGCGCTAAGTCCTAAATATGGGTCTTCAAAATTTGTAACTTTGATGTTAAATTTTATTAGATATTCAGAAAGTAGTGAAGCAAATTCAGAGTCATCTTCTATCATCAAAACATTTATCATTTAGCTTTCCTTGATTGTGAAAAATTTGTGAAAATCGGGCGCATTATACTAAAAAATGGTAACAAAAGCATAAAATAGCACCCCAAATTCGCGCCCTAATTTATCTGCTTTTTATAATGTTTTTGTAAAATAGGCGATTTTTAAATTTTTAAAGGATTAAATTTGGAAGAGTTTGATTATTATGAAATTTTAGAAATTTCGCGTGGCGCAAGTAGCGATGAGATTAAAAAAGCCTATCGTCGTTTGGCGCTTAAATTTCACCCCGATCGTAATCAAGGCGACAAAGAGGCCGAGGAGAAATTTAAAAAAATAAACGAAGCTTATCAAATTTTAAGCGACGAACAAAAACGAGAAATTTACGATAAATATGGCAAAGATGGATTAAACGGCGGCGGTTTTAGCGGGTTTGATGGATTTGATATGGGTGATATTTTCGAGTCGTTTTTCGGAAGAGGCGATAGAAAACGTCGCGCCAAGGTTGATAAATATGAGCTAGATGTTGAGCTTCCTGTCACGATTGAATTTATGCAAGCTGTAAATGGCGCAGAAAAAGAGCTTATCTACACAATCAAAAAGCCGTGCAAATCCTGCGATGGCACAGGCGCAAAAGATGGCAAAACACAAAGCTGTCCTACGTGCGGTGGAACTGGGCAAATTCATCGCCGAAATGGCTTTATATCGTTTGCGCAAACGTGCCCAAAATGTGGCGGTAACGGAACTATCATAGCGCAAAGATGCGGTTCTTGCCATGGCGCAGGATATGAGTTAGAAGAGAAAAAATATCAATTTAAAATCCCAAAAGGCGTTGATAGCGGTATGAAAATCCGCGTCGCAGAAAAGGGAAATCTCTCAAAAACTGGCGAATTTGGTAATTTATACGTTGTAATTCGCGTAAAAGATCACGATAAATTTATCCGAAATGGCGATGATGTATATATTGAGGTGCCTATTTTTGTTACACAGGCGATGCTTGGCGAGACGATTAAAATCAGCACGCTTTATGGCGAAAAAGAGCTTAAATTAAATGTCGGCACAAAAGATGGCGAGCAATTTATCTTCCAAAATGAAGGTATCGAAAATGTCCGCACCAAACAACGTGGCAGATTTATCGCTCAAATCGCGCTTAAAATGCCAAAAAAAATGAGCGACGAGCAAATTTCACTTGTGAAAAAACTGCAAGAGAGCTTTGGAATTAGCGTTGGCGAGAGCGCAAATGATGAAAATTTCTTTGATAAAATCAAAAATCTGTTTAAATAAATTTTTTATCTCAATTTAATATAAATTTCTCTATCAAGTAAAATTTGATAGAGAAAATGATGGTTAGTTCATAATCTAAATTTCTATAAAAAACAGTGGCGTAAAGCCTAAAATCGCTATGATAAAGATGAATTCTTTGCGCCAAATTGCCCCGAGCGAGAGCAAATTCGAGGCTAAAAACAGCCAAAATGGCACGTGTGTTTGATAGAGGGGTAGTTTAAAATCCAAAAACGAGATCAAATATTCATCTAATAGCCCGCCTGCGCCAAATGCGTGCAAAATCACGCTTATCGGATAAAATACGACAAATGCAAACGATATCGGTATTACAGCTAACTGCCCTGCGCTGATGGTCTCAAAGAAAAAATACACAGGCAAATTCATCGCCAAAAAGACAAATAAATTCAGCAAAATTGTGTCGATAAAAGTGCCAAATTTGCCCCAAAAATGAGCGCAATAAGCAAAAATATAAAACACTCCAAGGCACGAAAAATAAAATCCGATTGAAAATAAAAGCGACGGGAACAGCGCGATTAAAAAGGCGACGATAATAAAAAGATTTCCAAAGCTGGTAATGCGCAGGTTTCGCACGAGCAAAATAAATCCAAAAACGCCCATCGCAAGCGAGCGCAGATAGCTTGGCGCAAAATCTAGCACGAATAAATATCCAAAAAGCAGGGCAAAAATCACAACCGAAATGTCAAATTTCGCGCTGCGCCACGGAAAAAATCGTGCCTGAAAATATCGATAAACCCAGCGCAAAACGAAAAAAAGCGTACCAAAAATAATGCCTATGTGAAATCCGCTAAT
>CAUUFG010000096.1:0-5093 GCA_963544335.1 uncultured Campylobacter sp. | reverse complement strand
CAAAAAAAAGGTAAAAAAATTGATACTTTGCGAAAGCGACTACCCTAAAATTTTAGACGAAATTTCAAATTTTTTAACAAAAGATGATTTTGAACTGGTTTTTAACAATAAAGATGAGATGAGAAATTTAAATTTCTCTACACGCAATATCGATAAAAGCACCGATGTTTTGAGCTTTCCTTATGAAAAAATGGCGCACTTTCCAATCGGCTCAATTGTGATAAATTTAGACGAAGTCGCGCTAAAATCACAGCAGTTTTGCCACAGCAAAGACGATGAAATCGCGCTTTTATTTATCCACGGCGCGCTACATATTTTAGGCTACGATCACGAAAAAGATAGCGGAGAGATGCGCGAAAAAGAGTGCGAGATTATTTTGAAATTTAACCTTCCAAAAAGTTTGATTGTGCGCACGCAAGATAGCGTAGAATAATCTTGAAAATTTGGCGATTTTAAGGCTTTATGATGATTAGTGCGGTGATATTTATACTTTTGGGCACTCTAAATTTGCTTACATTTTTAATTAACAGACGAAAAGAGTTGCTTATTTTTAGCGTGGTTTTTTTGTGTTTTGGCTTTGTTAGTTTGGGTGCGGCGATGATATTTGGGCGCGTTTGGGTCTTTTATATCGAGCTGATTTTGGCGTTTGTTGTCTCTGGGGCTTTGATTATGGTTTTTAAAAAGAGGAAAAATAGTGAGATTGAGTGAAAAAGATGCGCTTTATTTGATAAAAAATGCGGATTTAAATGAGCTTGGGCGAATGGCGTTTGCCAAAAAGCGCGAGTTACATCCTGATCGTATCACGACTTTTATTATTGATAGAAATATAAATTACACAAATACTTGCTTTGTTGATTGTAAATTTTGTGCGTTTTATCGCCACGTGGATGAAAAAGATGCTTATGTGCTTAGTTTTGATGAGATCGGGCGTAAAATCGAGGAACTCATCGCCATTGGCGGGACGCAAATTTTATTCCAAGGTGGCGTCCATCCGCGACTAAAAATCGAGTGGTATGAGAGCTTAGTTGAGTTTATTCACAAAAAATATCCGCAGGTTACGATTCATGGATTTTCAGCCATTGAGATAGATTATATCTCGCGAATTTCGCGCATTAGTATCGCTGAAGTTTTGCGTAGATTGCAAGAAAAAGGGCTATATTCGATCCCTGGTGCTGGTGCTGAGATTTTAAGCGATCGCGTACGAAAGATAGTCGCCCCGCGCAAATGTGATACAAAAACATGGCTAAAAGTGCATCACGAAGCGCATAAAATAGGCATGAAAACGACCGCTACGATGATGTTTGGCACGATAGAAACCGACGAAGAGATAGTAAAACACTGGCAATTTTTACGCGATTTGCAAGATATTACGGGCGGTTTTCGTGCATTTATTTTGTGGAGTTTTCAGGGAAAAAATACGCGCTTAATGCAAGAGATTCCAAGTATTCAAAAACAGAGTTCAAACCGCTATTTGCGCCTTTTGGCGGTGGCTAGGCTGTATTTGGATAATTTTAAAAATATTCAAAGTAGCTGGGTCACACAAGGCTCATTTATCGGGCAACTTGCGCTTAAATTTGGCGCAAACGATCTAGGCTCAACGATGATGGAAGAAAACGTCGTCAAAGCAGCGGGCGCTAGTTTTCGCATGAGTAAAAATGAGATGATTTCGCTCATTCGTGATATCGGCGAAATTCCTGCAAAACGCAATACAAATTACGATATTTTGGAGATTTATGATGAAAATTTTAAAATTTGAAAATTTAGGTGGCGAAATCCCGCTTTTGTTTGAAAATGACGCGTCGCTTCCAGCGATCAAATTTAGATTAGTTTTTCGCGCTAGTGGCACAATTTGCGCAAAAAATGGCGTGGCAAATTTAGTTTGCCATGTGTTAGATAATGGTACGGCGTCTTTGAAAAAAGCCGAATTTGCCTCGCTATTGGAGACGCGCGCGATAAATTTGCAGGCTTTTTGTGGCGCAGAGACCTTTGGATTTGAAATTTTATGTTTAAAAGAGCACTTTTTATATGCGCTTGATATGCTTTTAAAGCTAGTAGATGAGCCAAATTTTAGCGATGAAATTTTAACTAAGGTAAAAGATGAAATTTGCGCTGAAATTTTGGATTTAAGTAGCGATTTTGACGAAGTTGCAAACGATAATTTAAACAAAATCGCGTTTGCAAATACGCCGATGGCTTTTAATTTGCGTGGCGAGATGGCTGATGTAGAAAATATCGCGCTTAACGATGTGCGCGAGTTTTGGGCGGGGCTAAATTTGGCGAATGCTTATGTGTTTTTGGGTGGTGATATAGGCGAAAATGATGAGAAATTTAGGCAAAAAATAGCTCAAATTTTGGCGAAATTTAAATTTGGTGTGGCGCGAAATTTGCCAAAATTTACTAGCAAAAGCGATCTTTTTACTCATCAAAAAGTCCAAAGTGAGCAGGCTTTTATCTACTTTTGCGCTCCGTTTTGCGTGGATGATAATGAGCTTTTTATTGCCAAAACAGCTATGTTTATCTTAGGTGGTGGCGGTTTTGGTTCTCGTTTGATGGAGGAAGTGCGCGTTAGAGCGGGGCTTGCTTATTCTTGTTATGCGACGGCGAAATTTAGCCACGCGACGCGCATGTTAAAAGGCTATTTGCAAACTAAAAATGAAAATGCAAAAGACGCGCTAAATTTGGTAAAAAAAGTGATTAATGATTTTTGCGAAAATGGCGCCACGCAGGACGAATTAGACGCGGCAAAGGCGTTTTTGGCGGGTTCAAATCCGCTTCGCAAAGAGACGGCGTTTGCGAAAATGGCGATTTGCGAGAGTGAATTTTATGATGGTAAAGAGTTTGGTTTTGGTGATAAAGAGCTTGAGAAAATCAAAAATTTAGATTTGCAAAAGCTAAATAATTTTATTCAAAATCACGATGAAATTTCAAAACTTTGTGTTGCAATTGTAAGCGCAAATGATGATGAAAATTTATGAAATTTGGTCTAAATTTGTGCGATTTTAACAGCTATAAAGACAAAATTATTGTAAAAAATTTTGAAATTTTAGTTGCAAATTTATTTAAATTTTTAAAGGAAAAATAGTGCAATTTGAGCGTGAAGACAGACAAAAACTAGCCAAAATCGGTGTAAAAAACGTGCTGGATTTAGCGCTTTTAATACCTAAAAAATTTGAAGATTTAAGCATCAAAGAGAGCCCAAATGAGGGCGAAAATGTCGTTCAAATCGAGTGTGAGAGTTCTCACCGTGGCGCGAGTATTTTTGCTGTTAATGCGTTTTGCGCGACGTGGCAAACGCACATTAAAATCGTGATTTTTAACGCTCGTCCTTGGCATTTTGCGACTTTTCACGCTGGGTCAAAGTGCTTGATACATGGAAAATGCGCTTTATATAATGGCTTGTGGCAATTTACAAACCCAAAAATTATCACGCAATCAGGCGCAATTACGCCTAAATTTAAGCTAGATTTGCGTGATGCGACGATTTTAAATTTGATGAATAAATATCTAAATTTGGACGCTTTGATGAGCGAAGGGCTAAATAAAGATGAGAGCGAATATCTATTAGATTTGCATAAAAACGACTCTAAAAGCGTTGAAATTTTAACCAAAATCAATAGTGGCGAGAATGAAATTTTGAAATTTGTTGAAATTTTTGCATATTTAAAGCGTCTATCTAAGAAAAAAACTAACTTTTTAGCGCGGAAATTTTTGGTTCAAAATATTGATTGGTGGCTAAAATCTCTTCCATTTGTGCCAACGCTAGATCAGCTGCGTGCAATTGATGATATTCGTGGCGATTTTAACAGCGATAAAGCACAAAGGCGCGTCGTCATGGGCGATGTAGGAAGCGGAAAAACGCTTGTGATTTTTGCGGCGGCATTGATGGCTGGGAGCGCGATTTTAATGGTGCCAACGTCTATTTTGGCTGATCAAATTTATGCTGAGGCGAGGCGTCTTTTGCCTAGCGATTTTCGCGTGAAATTGATAAAATCTGGCGAAAAAATAGATGATTTAGATGGCGTTAATTTTATCATCGGCACACACGCTTTGTTATACCGAAATCTACCCCGAGCAAATGTTTTAATGGTCGATGAACAGCATAGATTTGGCTCAAATCAGCGCGGTTTAATAGAAAAAATGATTTCTGAGAGTTTAGATGAGAATTCATTGCAATTTGAGTTTGAAAATTTAGATACGCAAACTAATAACAAAGCTCAAATTGATGAAGAATATTACGAAATTTATCTACAACAAAAGCAATTAAATTTTAAAGATAAAAACGAGCTAGAACAAAAAGAAAATTTAAATTTTTCGCAAAATATGGCGCAAAATTCTACAAATTTATTAAAAAACGACGAAAAATCAATTAACTTTCAAGATAAAATTTCCAAACTAAACGCAAAAAAAGAGGAAATTCGCGCCCATTTTATACAATTTTCCGCTACGCCGATCCCGCGAACGCTGAGTTTGATTCAATCAGAGCTTGTAAAATTTAGTTTTTTAAAAATAATGCCTTTTGAGAAAAAAATTCAAACGATTATTTTTCGCAATGACGGATTTGGTGCACTTTTGGCGCATTTGCGCGAACAAATTTCACGCGGATTTCAAGCTATAATCGTCTATCCGCTTGTAAATGAGAGTGAAAATCACGCCTATCAAAGCCTAAACGAGGGCGCGCCATTTTGGCAAAAAAACTTTGAGCGTACATTTATAACGCACGGCAAAGACCGCGAAAAGGATGAAATTTTGGCTCGTTTTCGCGATGAGGGCGATATTTTAGTGACGACGACGATTGTTGAGGTCGGTATTTCGCTTCCGCGCCTTAGCATCATTGTGATTGTTGGGGCGGAGCGTTTGGGGCTTGCGACGCTTCATCAATTGCGCGGGCGAGTGGGGAGAAATGGCGCGGATTCTTGGTGCTATCTTTATACGAAAATGTCCGAAATTCCTGCGCGCTTAAGCGAATTTGCGTCTACTTTAGATGGGTTTAAAGTGGCGCAAATGGATCTAAAAAATCGCCAAGCCGGGGATTTGCTAGATGGGAAAATCCAGCACGGCGCTAGTTTTAATTACTACGATTTTGAAGAAGAGAT
>CAUUFG010000095.1:0-5287 GCA_963544335.1 uncultured Campylobacter sp. | reverse complement strand
ATTGTTCAACAACCATGCTCTTGATTTTTCCCGAAACAAACTCTTTATCACCATTCTTTTGGGAATCTTGCGAAAAATATAAAAGCTTGATTGCGCCATCTGGATCGCCACCAAAAATAGTCCAAAAAACAAGCTTAAAATAAATTTTTTCATCATTTTTCCACTGAACTTAAAAAAATAAAGCGAGATTTTAATGAAAAAGTATTAAAAATCAGATTAAAAGATAAATTTTTTGAAATTACCAGAAGTTAAAAAAATGGTGCGGATGAAAGGACTTGAACCTTCACGCCGTGAGGCACCAGATCCTAAGTCTGGCGTGTCTGCCAATTTCACCACATCCGCACAACAATAATAAAATGGTACGCCCAAGAGGATTCGAACCTCTGACCTACGGCTTAGAAGGCCGTTGCTCTATCCAGCTGAGCTATGAGCGCAAACAAAAATGGTACGCCCGAAAGGAGTCGAACCTTCAACCTACAGATCCGAAGTCTGTTGCTCTATCCAATTGAGCCACGAGCGCGAAAGTGGGGTGAATTGTGGGAATCGAACCCACGACCCTCAGGACCACAATCTGATGCTCTAACCAACTGAGCTAAACTCACCATAAAAAATCAAACCGATGGTCGGAGCGAAAGGATTCGAACCTTCGACCCTCTGGTCCCAAACCAGATGCGCTACCAGACTGCGCTACGCTCCGACAAAAAAGCTCACTGAAAAAACGAAAGCGCATTATATTCAAAACTTATATAAATGTCAAGATTTTTTCAATGAAAAAATAAATTTAAATGATATAATTGGTAATTCTTAAAAAAGGTGGGTATTATGGATAAAGATTTGCTGGAAAATCAAGATGTGAATTTTACTAAAATTTCAAATTCAATTGAAGTAAAAAATCCATCAAATGGCAAAATAATCGCGTATGTTAAAAAAACCGACGAAAACGAGCTTGTAAATATTATAAAAAAAGCTCAAAATGCTTATCAAATTTGGCGCGACGAGACCGCCACAACACGGGCTGATTTACTATTAAAATGGTATCTACTGGTTTTAGAAAACAAAGAAAATTTGGCTCAAATCATGACAAGTGAAAGCGGTAAAAGCATCAAAGAATCACGCGCCGAGATCGAATACGGCGCAAGTTTTATCAGATGGTTCGCAGAAGAGGCGCGCAGGGTAAATGGCGATATATTCCAAAGCGTCAATAAATCGCAAAAACTAGCGATGATTCGCCAACCAATTGGAGTTTGCGCTGCGATTACGCCTTGGAATTTCCCAAGCGCAATGATTACGCGCAAAGTAGCCCCTGCTCTAGCGGCTGGCTGCACAATAATCATAAAACCATCTAGCAAAACGCCACTTAGCGCCTATGCTTTGTTAAATTTAGCTATTAAAGCTGGTTTTGCTGAAGAAATTTTCACGATTGTAAGTGGCGATAACGAAATGATTAGCGATGTTTTAAGCAAAAGCAAAATCATCAAAAAAATATCATTTACGGGCTCAACACAAACCGGTAAAAAACTATACGCAAAATCCGCCGAAACGGTAAAAAAAGTGAGCTTAGAATTAGGCGGGAATGCCCCTATTATCGTATTTAACGATGCAAATTTAAAAACTGCATTAAAAGGCATAATTGACTCTAAATTTCGCAACAGCGGGCAGACTTGCGTATGCGCAAACAGAATTTACATTCAAAGTGAAATTTATAAAAAAATGCTTGAAAAACTTCAAGAAGCGGTCCTTAGTCTAAATGTTTGCGATGGTTTTGAAGAAAAATGTGACATCGGGCCACTCATTAACGTAGATGCCGTACAAAAAGTAGAAGCCCACATAAAAGATGCGCTAAAAAAAGGTGCGCGATGCATTGTTGGAGGAAAGAAGACAAATTTAAATGGAAATTTTTTCGAGCCTACACTGCTTGCCGATGTCACAAATGACGCACTCTGCGCAAAAGAAGAGACTTTTGGACCGCTTTGTCCGATTTTTAAATTTGAGAGCGAAGAAGATGTGATAAATTTAGCAAATGATACTGATTTTGGGCTTGCAAGCTATATTTTTACGCAAGATATAGCCAAGGCTACACGCGTTAGCGAAGCGTTAGAATACGGCATGGTCGGCATAAATACGGGATTGATTTCAAACGAAGTGGCTCCATTTGGCGGAATAAAAGAGAGTGGAATCGGGCGCGAAGGCTCAAAATACGGGATTGAAGAGTATTTGGAGATGAAATATTTGTGTTTAAATTTGTAGATTATAGTTTGCTTATTTTAAGTTAAATTTAACATATCGTTTTATATAATCGCAACTTTTAAATTTATTTTACGACTAAGGAAAAATTAATGGCAAATCATAAATCCGCTGAAAAAAGAGCGAGACAAACCGAAAAAAGAACCGAGAGAAACAGATTTTACCGCACAAGATTAAAAAACGTCTCTAAAAATGTTCGCGAAGCAGTAGCTTTAAATGATAATGAAAAAGCGGTAAATGCGTTAAAACTCGCAAATAAAGAGATCCACGCGTTCGTTAGTAGAGGATTTTTGAAAAAACAAACCGCTTCACGTCGCATTAGCAGACTACATAAATTAGTAAATTCTTTAAATTCGCAAAATTAATCTCAAAACTTTTAGATGTTAGCTGACAAATTAAAGCCGTTTTTGGAGCGCTATGATGAGCTCACAAGGCTCCTTAGCGATCCTGCAACAATGAGTGATATCGCCTATATGACAAAGCTTTCAAAAGAACAAAGCGATATATCTCAAATTCGCGAAAACGCGCAAATTTACTTAAAAACATTGAGCGATATTGATGAAAACAAACTGCTCGCAAGCGATCCTGAGCTTGGAGATCTAGCTAAAGATGAGTTAAAATCATTAGAAATTCAAAAAGATGAACTAGAAGCTAAAATTAAAATTTTACTTCTACCAAAAGATCCAAATGACGATAGAAATATCTTTTTGGAGTTGCGCGCTGGCACAGGTGGAGATGAGGCTGCGCTTTTTGCCGGTAATCTTTTTGAAGCGTATCTGCGCTATGCCGATTTGCGCGGATATAAGTATGAAATCGTCAGCCAAAGCGAAGGAAGCGTCGGCGGTTTTAAGGAAGTTGTGCTTTTGATCAAAGGTAAAGGTGCTTATTCGAGATTAAAATTTGAAGGCGGTACACACCGTGTTCAGCGCGTCCCACAAACAGAGAGCCAGGGACGCGTCCATACATCTGCGATCACGGTCGCCGTAATGCCAGAGGTAGAAGATAGTGAGATAGAAATCAAAGAAAGCGACCTTAAAATCGATGTTATGCGCAGCTCAGGACACGGCGGACAAAGCGTAAATACAACAGATAGTGCTGTTCGCGTCACGCATATTCCAACTGGCTTAGTTGTTACAAACCAAGATGGCAAATCTCAGCACAAAAATAAAGACGCCGCAATAAAGGTACTAAAAGCTAGGCTTTACGATCTACAAGAGCAAGAGCGCCTCGCTAAAGAGCGCGAAAAACGCCAAGATCAAGTCGGCACAGGCGACCGCTCGGGACGCATCAGAACATACAACTATCCGCAAAATCGCATTTCCGATCACCGCATAAATCTCACGCTTTACAGGTTGGATGCGATTATGGCTGGCGGGCTTTTCGATGAGATTATAGATCCGCTCATAGCCGCGCATCAAGCAGAGGCGATTTCGAACGCTGGCTTGTGAAATTTGCAATAAATTTTGGTGAAATTAATCGAATTTCACCAAAATTAGCTGTTGAAATTTTGTAAAAACGACACAAAATTACACTATAAATAAACCAAGAATCTTATTAAAAAAATAAATTTTAAAAGTATTTTTATATTGATACAAAAAATGCGGAAATTTAGAAATGATTTTTATGTAAATTTTTAAAACTTCAATGATATTGATTAAATTCTTAACTTGTTTTTAAATATATCGCAAGAAAATATGCAAACAAAATATACGTTTTGATAATTTATGGCACAAAAAGTGCGAATTCAGTTTAGAAACAAATCACTCATATAAAAAATATTTTTAAATTAAACCTAAAAATTTAGCCAAATTTATTACTCATACGACGCATGATTTCAAGTTCTTGAAATATCAAATTTTTCAAGAATACCGCATTGTTCCGACAATCCTACTCGCAAAATCGGTTTTGCAAGTTTATTTTGCGCAATTTAGCATAAACAAAACTTTTTTCACATCACATTATTTCATAAAACACACAAAATATCATCATGTTTTAAAAACAACAAGTCAAAAACATCGCAATTTTTCCATTTTGAGTCATTGATATGCGTAGTTTTTGCCTGACTTGCGCATCCTTTATCTCGATTTTTATCGCGCCTTTTAAATATCAAAAATTTCTAGCAATTTTTATTAAATATCAATTTATCCAAAATAAAATACTTAAATTTTCGCTATTTTTAAACTGTTTATAGCTGTATTTAAAAAAATTTAAACTATTTTATTTAAACACATCAAGTTAGATGATTGCATCGCATTTAGACTTTTTATAGCGTATTTTTATTACCGAAATCGAAAATAATCAAATTTTCTTAAATTAATAGATATATTACTTAATGTTTTAGATTTTGAGTGGCCGGGAGATAGGGATTCGAACCCCAGGAGGCTTTCACCTCAACGGTTTTCAAGACCGCCGCTTTCGACCGCTCAGCCATCTCCCGATAAATAAATATAAAGAAAATTTTTGTATCTATCTCGTTTTTTCTTCGACCCAATTTGCACCATGATTAATCTTCTCTTTTGACCAATCAACAGCCTTATTTGTATCTTCTTTCACGCCATGCCAAGTATTCGCACAACCACATAAAAACACAAGACCAAAAAATAAAAACGCTAAATTTCGCATCTCAAACCCTTTAAAACATGGAGGCGACACTCGGATTCGAACCGAGGATCAAAGCTTTGCAGGCTCATGCCTTACCACTTGGCTATGTCGCCTTGCTCACTTCGAAAAAAGTGGTGCCCAGAGCCGGACTTGAACCGGCACGGAAAAAAATCCGAGGGATTTTAAGTCCCTTGTGTCTACCATTCCACCACCTGGGCGACGCCAAATTTATTTAATCAAAAACAAAATGGAGCGGGAAACGAGAGTCGAACTCGCGACATCGACCATGGCAAGGTCGCGCTCTACCACTGAGCTATTCCCGCATCTTTGAAACGAAAATCGGATACTATCTAATACAAGCTTAAATTTTTATAATTTTTTTAAAAAAATATAAAATTTCTTGTTGCTTTTTTATCGTTGAGAAATTTATATCGTCTTTTAG
>CAUUFG010000094.1:0-5315 GCA_963544335.1 uncultured Campylobacter sp. | reverse complement strand
GTTGAAATTGGAAAACTCCTACTTAGCTACTACAAATTTAGCTCAAAGATTTCTATAATTTAGCACCAATTAAAACATAATTAAACAGACTTTCAGGGATAAAAAAGTCTAAAAAAGGCTCTATTAAAAATCTCATCAAACAAATTTTGAGACTAAATAAGATGTAAATGCTCTAATAAAATTTTTAATCCGATTAAAATGAGTATCATTCCGCCCAAAAAAAGCGCTTTATTTTTTAATAAAGTTCCGAGTTTTTTACCGACATAACATCCACCAAAGCAAAGCGTAAAACATGTTAGAAATATCACTAACAATGTTAGAAAAATATTGGTTTTCATAAATGCAAAAGTTATGCCAACCGCGAGTGCATCGATACTAGTGGCTATCGCGCTTAGCGTTAGTTCTTTGTTGGTTAGGTGCAAAATTTCATCATTTTCATCGTGCGAAAAACTCTCTTTTATCATCATTGCGCCCAAAATTCCCAAAATCCCAAAAGCTATAAAATGATCTATCTCATCGATAAATTTTGCAAAACTCACACCCAAAAAATAGCCAATTAGCGGCATTAAAATTTGAAAAAATGCGAAAAAAAACGATATTTTAAAGATCATTTTCGCGCCCATCATTGTATTTTTTGCACCATTTGCCATCGCCACAGCCACGCTATCCATCGATAACGCAAATGCAAGTAAAAAAAATCTCCAAATTTAGCTCCATAATTTAAAAATGATTGATTATACATTAATTGCTTTTAGGATAAAATCAATTTTTTTTAAAAGGAATACGATGAAAAAAATAGTAGTTTTTTGCGCATTTTGCGCACTTGTTTTTGCTGGTAGTGCAGCCCAAATGGCAAATTTAGCAGCGAGTTATCTCACACAAAACGTGACCACATACCGCACGGCGTTGAGTAAATTTTTAGATGAATTAGAAAACGAAAATTTAAGCCAATATCAAATCCATGCGCCAAAATATTTAAGAAATTATATATCAAAAAACGACGACGAAAAGACGCGCCAAAACAAAGAAATTTGGCTAAAAAATATCTCAAATTCCATCTCAAACAATGCAAATTTGAGCAAAAAACAGCTCGGCAAAGTGATAAAAGATGAGCTTAAAAACACAGATGATGCGACGCTAAAACGGGCGATGAATGGGGAAATTTTGCTCTCAAATGAGCTTAAAAACAGCTCGTTTTCAAAAGTAGCAGACGCGATCGAGCCGACAATTAAAGCGTGTTTAGATGACGATAAATTTGTAAATTCTTACACAAATTTAACAGGTGCAAGACCAACTTTGACGAGATTAAAACAGAATTTCACAGATGAAATTTTCCGCTCATTAACAAAAGGAGAGAGTAAAATTTCAAAAGGCGTAGGCGGATTAAACTCTGTTTTGGAGCTGATAAAATGATGAAATTTAGCAAAAAAATCGGCGCAAATTTGGTGAAAAATCAACTGAATTTTAGTGCGAATTGGAGTGTAAATTTAGAGCAAACTCGCGCAAATTTGGGGCGAAATTTAGGCGCGATATTTGGTGCGGTTTTGATTAGTGGTTGTGCGATGTTTGGTGGCGAAAATTTACTATCTCAGCGCGAATTTAGCGGTTCTAGCGGGAAAATTTTGGTGCGCGAATACACGGATAAGCTCATATTAAAACGTGGCGATAAAAGCTACGAGCTACGAAAAAATGGCGACTATTTTATGGGCGAAAATATAATTTTTGGCTTTCGCGAAAATGTCGCCGTGCTAAACGAAAATGGCTTTGAAAGCGTCTTTATAAAAGAGTAAACACACCTCAACCGATCAAATTTTAACGCAAATAGTTTGGCGAAATAGGCTTTGAAAGAGCGTAGCCTTGCACGTATTTGATCCCCAAATTTCGCACGATTGTCAAAATTTCGTCACTAGAGACAAACTCAGCAATAACATCAAAGCCCTGCTTTTGAGCCAAATTTACAATCATCTCAACAGCTGCAACCGCATTTTTATCGCGATCTAGTTTTTTGATAATTGAGCCGTCGATTTTAATATAGTCAAAATCTATCGACAAAATACGATAAAAGTTAGAATACGAGCTGCCAAAATCATCGATCGAAATTTTACAACCATGCTGTTTTACTTGATTTACAAACAAATTTATACGATCATAATCATCAACACCCTCGGTCTCTAAAATTTCGATTGATAAATTTTGCGGGTTTTCTATCGCGCGCAAATTCTCGATAATAAGCCCTCTAAGCTCATCATCAAAAATATCGATCGCTGAAACATTAAACGAAAAATGCGTCTGCGGAAATTTACGCAACAGCTCAAAAGTCTGCATAATAACGCTCTTGCTAAGCATCGCATAAAGAATCGTGTCTTTGGCTATATTTAAAAACTGAGCCGGGCTCCAAATTCGATTATTCTCATCTAAAATTCTAATCAAAATTTCATAAGACCATATACTATTGGCATTTGTGATGTCATGGATCGCTTGACACTCAACAAAAACTCGGTTATTTTCGATCGCTTTTTGAATCGTCGTTATTGTGCTTTGGCGTTTTAGAAAATCGTCTTTAAAATTTACATTTTTATCATAATAAAAGCTCTCTTTATGAGCGTGTTTTGCTAGACCCAAAGCGGTTCGCGCCTGATAAATTCTATCACTCTCATCTATACTGATGCCAAAGACTGGCTTAATGGAGTTTAAAATTTCCCCGCTTAAAAATCTAATAGTCTTTCCTGAAAAATAATCTATAATTTCATCCGCATCTTTTTGGATATTGCTACCTAAATACAGCAGATAAAACTCATCCATCCAAGCGTGATAAATTTCAAATTTTATCTTTAACGCATTTGCGCAATTTTGTAAAATTTCATTTATACCGATGATAATCTCATCTACTTTTGTGCCATCATAAATGATACGCAAATCGGCGAAATTCAAGATGTTTAAACAGATAAGCGGTGCGCTTTTATCGCTTTTTAATCGCTCACAAAGCGCAGCAAAATTAGGCGATTTTGTCAGCGGATCTACAAATTTAATCGCGCCTATTTCATCGGTTTTTGTCCGCAAAGATTTTGCTAATTCTAGCTCTTTTTCATTATCAAAAAGCGTGATTATGAATATATTTTTGTTCAATCTTTTTGCGCATTTTAGATCAAATTTTGTGTGCGAAATCTGCCCACCTAATGTATATGAAATTTGTTCGGAAAACTCCGCCATTTTCGCATCTGTTCGCTTTGTGATCTCTTTGATTAACTCTTGTGAATTTGTAAATTTTACAACCGAAAATAAATTTGACCTAGTTTGCGAAATATCAAACAACGTAGTGGCAAATTTATTCGCGCTAATGATGTTAAATTTAGCATCAGTTATAAAAATCGGATGCATAAAATCATTAAAAATGATCTCGTAATTTTGCTTTGCTGCGTCGTTTTTGATATAGATAAAAACACAATACATCGCAAGCGCGATAAAAGCGATAAAAAACAGCAAAAATACAGAAATCAAATCGTGCAAATTTGTGCGAATTTCGCCGATATTTT
The DNA here is from genome assembly GCA_963544335.1 of uncultured Campylobacter sp. GTDB lineage: Bacteria > Campylobacterota > Campylobacteria > Campylobacterales > Campylobacteraceae > Campylobacter_B. Next base: position 1,782 of record CAUUFG010000094.1, on the reverse strand, counting down.
CATCAACTTTTCTCTCAAATTCAAAAATAATAGAGAGTAAATTGTCATCTTTTTGCTCATAAATTGCGTAAAAAGTTGAAATTTTATGGAACAATTTTTTTGCATTTTCAATATATTTTTGTTCGTTTTCATTGGCGGTAAAATTTGGAGTAATTTGATCGCCAAGGGCAAAAAAGTTTTTATTATATGAACGTTCAAAAGAGATGATTTTTTCGTGAAAATTAAAGAATTTTACACTATTTTCGAGCGATAAAAAACTACTATTCAATAAATTTATATCACTGATAATTTGCGTTTTTAAAACGCTAAAATCTTTGATATTGTTCTTTCTCTTATCAAAATAGCTCCTAATTTGCGCCATTTCGCCATCAAATTTAACACCATTTTGATCTTTTAAATTTACATATTGTTGCAATAATTTATTGATGTTTAAAAGAGTATTATTAAACGAAATTTCCGCATCAGCAATCTTATCGTTATTTAAAACTTTTAGCCCATTTATGAAGTAAAGATCAAATTTGGTATTTGTTTTCTCTAGCGAATTTACTTCGTTTTTAATCTGCGTAAGTAGCGTTATTTCGCTATATGCAAGACTATAACGCGCGCAACAAAACAGAGTAAAAATGATAAAACCAGCAAACAAAGCGGCCAATACAATTTTATTTTTCAATGATCTCAACCTTTCCACTAAGTGTCGATAAAAATGCGATTAAATCGGATAGTTCTCTCTGACTTACATCAATTTCCAAGCCAATTTTAATACGCAAAACATCTTGTATATTTTCGATTTTACCGGAATAAAAATATGGCGCAGTTTGCATAATATTACGCAAAGATGGCACCTTACTCGTAACGCCGTTTGAAAGCCCAAAAGTATTATCGCCTAGATTTACTCCGTTGTGACACGTCGCGCAATTATAGTCCAAAAATAGCCTATATCCGCGCTCTTCTTGCGGATTAAATTTATATTTTCCTAGCAAAAAATCATCAAATTTACTCTGGCTAGTTACAAGCGTCTTTTCAAACTCGCTAATCGCGCTAACAACATCATCAAATTTGATAGTTTTGCTTCCAAAAGTGTTTTTAAATTTATCTTTATATGAGCTACTTTTAGCAAGATAATTTAAAATTTCCTTTTCACTTTTGGCAAGTTCATTTTTAGCCCTTAAAGAGCGCGCAACCTGCTCTTTTAAGCTTAAAATTTCACCATTTTTATAGAAAAATTTATTTGTGGCGGAGTTTAAAATCGTAGGTGGATTGATACCATTTATTATTTTCGCGCTAGTTCCACTTCTATTAAAATAGAGATTATGACAGCTATCACAACTATTTCCACCGCCAAGACCGGCGTCAAAATAGAGCTCTTTGCCCAAAATAGCCCTCTTGCTATCAAATTTTATCTCCGGAATATTTTCAAACAATTCACCGCCAAAACATACCGAAACAATACACGCAAAAATAATTCTGTTTATCATATCTTCTAACCAAATTTTTTGTGCTATAATAGCCGATTTTTATCAATTTTCAAAGGAAATATAATGAAAAAATCTTTGTTACTCACCTTTTTTAGTTTTGCGGCTGTTTCAAATTTAATGGCGCAAGTTAATGTAACCACATCTATCTTGCCTACAAAATTTTTCGTAGAAAAAATCGCTGGAGACGATGCTAAAATAAGCACGATGGTCGTAGATGGCGCAAACCCACACACATACGAGCCACGCCCTGCACAGATGAAAGAGCTAGAAAATTCTGAAATTTATTTTGGTGTTGGCGGAACAGAAT
>CAUUFG010000093.1:0-5328 GCA_963544335.1 uncultured Campylobacter sp. | reverse complement strand
ATTCCCACTGAAAAACCAGCTAAAAACAGCGTCGCGCCGTGGAGTTTTGTAACCTCTATCGACATCACAGGGAGCACGATAAATAGCCCAAAAAATCTCGTAGCGACGATAAATGAGAGTGGAAAAATGTTTTTTATCATTAAAATTTACCTTTGAAATTTGGCTTTAGAAAGGCTAATTCTATCACAACTTAAAAATAAAATAGTCAAATTTTGCTATAATCTCGCGCTTAAAGGGGTTTTATGAAAATTGTTTTAGCTACTTCAAATTTGGGAAAAGTAAAAGAGATAAAAGCACTTTTAAAAGATCATGAAATTTATGCTTTGAGCGATATTTTAACACCGTTTGAGATCGTTGAAGATGGCACAAGTTTTAAAGAAAATGCACTGATAAAATCGCGTGCTGTGTTTGAGGCTTTGCGTAAAAAAGGGCTTGAAAACGAATTTATTTCGCTTAGCGATGATAGCGGGATTAGTGTTGAGGCGCTTGGATTTGCGCCAGGAATTTACTCTGCGCGTTATAGTGGTGCCAACGCCACAGATGCTTCTAATCGCGCAAAATTAATTGCAAATTTAGACGCTTTAAATTTGGATCGCGCGAGTGCGTTTTATACTGCTTGTATCGGGATTAATTGTGTTTTTGGTGAGTATAGTGCGCATGGATTTATGTATGGCGATGTGATAAATAAAGAGCGCGGGGAGAGCGGTTTTGGCTATGATTTTATGTTTATTCCACGCGGGTTTGATAAGACGATTGGCGAATTAGATGAGAGTATAAAATTTCAAATTTCTCACCGCGCAAAGGCGTTAAAAAATGCTGAAATTTTGCTAAATTTGATAGAAAAATGGGGTAAATTTTAATTTTTGTTTAATTAGCAGTTTTATAATCGCGCATTTTATTTTTCAAGGAGAAATTATATGAGAAAAATTATTCTTTCAACCGCGCTTTTAGCGACTTCGCTCTTCGCATTAAACGATGAGGAGCTTTTATCAATATACTCTGGCGCACCGCAAGATATAAAAGTCACAATATCAAATAAAACACCAGTCAAAGGGCTAGATAAAATCCAAGCAGTAGAATACACAATGAGCCGTGGCGATATGAGCCAAAGTGAGATAATGTTTGCTGATGAAAAGTATATATATCCAGATATTATCGATCCAAAAAGCGGGATTTCATATAAAACACAGATGGAAAACGAGATTAAAAATGCAAAAGTTGGCGCAGAATATGCAAAAGAGAGCTCAGATAATATAATAAAAATCGGCAACGATCCCAAAAAAGATACTCTTGTTGTTTTTACTGACGCAGAGTGTCCTTATTGTCGTAGGGAGTTGGCAAATATCGAAAAGCGCTTAGAAACAAATAATATAGAAATAATTATGGCAGCAGTTCATGGCGCATCAGCTCATGCTAAGAGTTTTAAAATTTACGAAGAGACAAAAAAAGCCAAAACCGATAGCGAAAAAATTACCATTTTACGCAAATATTATGATGAAAAAATGACTTTAAAAGATGGTGAAGTAAGCGCGGAGAATGTCCAAAAAATGGCAGATTTGGCTGCGAAATATTTTAAGGCTGGGATTCAAGGCGTTCCAAATATAATAAATAAAAGTGATATCGTAAAAAAATAACCGATAAAAAGGCGTAATCTTAAATCGCCTTTAAACCTTAATCAAACTTTATTTTGCTACAATCGCCGTTTATAAATTTTTGTTTTGGCGGATAAAATGATTCTAATTAGTAGCGATAAAAAGATCGTTTTTAAAATTTTCATTCTCGGATTTCTTGGCGCGATTTTTGTGCTTACTTCTACTTTTTTAAGTTTTAAATATGAAATTAATTTATTAAAGAAATTTTTAAATAATGAAATTTTAACAGCAGATAAGGCACTTTCAAATAAAAAAAGTGAAATTTATAATAAAATCTCTAATTTAGCGATAAATTTGTTTAAAAATTCAGGTGAAAATTTAACATCAGCCGACAAAACGGACAAATCAGCTATAAATGGCATTTTAAATAATTTTTATAACAATCAAAAGATATTTAACTCTATCTTTTTTGTAAAAGAGGGAGAAATTTATCAAGCAAATGATGAAAAAATAAATTTTTTCACATATTTAAATTTGACAAATTTTATCAAAGATCTAAATGAAGATGGTTTTTTTATATCGCGTCTATCTAGAATTGAAGGTAAAAAAGAGTTTTTTATTATTAAAAAAATAGGGGTTAATGACTTTTTGGTTGCTTTTTTTAGTGGCGAAATTTTCAAAAATATAATCGGCGAAAATCTCTATCTTTTTGATTTTAATGGAGAGATGGTCTTTGATGAAGGGTCTTTTTATACTATTTATAATGAGAGTTTTAAAGACAAAAAGCTGCAATTTTTAAAAAATAGTGACGGGATGAGAGAATTTGTTTTTTCTGCAGAGAATGATGATTTTGGTATTGAAATTTCAGCTCGCACAGATGCAAATGAATTTTTTAAAAAATTGATTTCGCTGTGCATCTCAATGATAGTTGCTTTTGTGGGCGTTATATTTTTTGCATACAATTGTGTTCAAAATTTTAAAAATCACTATGTAAAAGCTCTAAATTTGTTTAAACGTGTTGTGTTTTCAAAATCTTTGCCAAAGAGTGTCACAACGAAAAATATCGAAATAAATAGTTTAATAGGCGAAATTTTATCTACTCAATCTTTGCTTAAAAAGTCTAAAATCGACATGCTAAAAGCTAATAAAAAATTTGATTTAATCTTTGAAAATGACGCACTTGCTTATTTTTATGTTGATAAAATAAATGGTTCAATTATATTTTCAAACAAAACGGCAAATCGTCTTTTTGGCGTAGATACTTTGCAAGAATACAATATTTTTGATCTTAAAAATACTGCATATCAAAGTGAAATTTACAACACTCTTGCTTCGCAAAATTTACTTCGGGAATTTCGTGTATCAAAGTATAAAATCAATGATTTTGAAATTAATGTTCAAGAGAGTGTTCAACTGATAAATGATGAAGAAAATATATTTTTATTATACTCTGTTTTGGATGTTTCTGAATATAAGCGTTTTGTAGATGAGACGCGGCGTGAGCGTGATAGTTTTGGCAAGGGACCTTATGTTGTTGTAAATTATAATGTTGTAAAAGATCGCGTTATCCATATCACGAAAAATGTGGAAAATTTGTGGGGTTATTCGCCTAAATTTTTCTTTAATAAGGAGATAAATTTCTCATATATTATTGATGAAAATGACGCGCCAAGGGTAAAAAAAGAGCTAGAAAATTCACTTGAAATTTACCATAGCGATATTGAAAAAAATAGTTTTATCCAAACTTATAAAATCAAACACAAAAACAAACAAAATCACAACTATAAAATCTACGTCAAATTTATTTCGCAAGATGAGGCGATATTGTATTTTTATATGATAGATGATGTTGTTGCGCAAAAAAATATGTTAGATAAAGAGCTAACCCGTCATAAAAACATAATAAACGCAGCGTCTTTTGCCACCTGGGAGTGGGATATAAATAATGGATTGATTCATTTTAATGATAACTTTCCAAAAATTCGCGGATATTCTGATAGATATTTTGAGACTGATATAACTTTTTCTAGGTTTATGGATCTAGTTCATAAAAACGATGTTGAGATTGTCAATAAAAAGATAAAAAATTACTTTAACGGGATTGATTTTAAATTTGACGTTGAGTTTAGAATTGCAGCGAAAGTCGGCTATGTTTGGACGCATATTCAGGGTGCTGTTTTGGAAAAAAATATAAATGGCACTGCCAAATTTCTATGCGGAATATTAGAAGATATTTCGGAGCGAAAAAAGAGTGATTATCAAATGAGATTAAACGCGAGCGTTTTTGCCTACTCAAACGAGGGTATCGCGATAATGAATGAAAATTTTATTATTACCGACGTAAATCGCGGTTTTGAGCGTATAACGCAGTATAAAAAAGATGAAATTATCGGCAAAAAATATGAAATTTTAAACGACGAAGAGACGAATATTTCCATCAAAGAGAATCTCAAAAAAGATAATTTTTATAGAGACGAAATTTATGCAAGTCGCAAAGATGGCATCAAATTCCCGCAAATTTTAACGATAAACGCGATTCAAGATCCAGATAACGAAAAGGTCCATTATGTGGCGATTTTCTTTGAGATTATGGAGATTAAAGCGCGTGAGAATGAGCTACGAAAAATCGCACTACACGATTTTTTAACCAAACTTCCAAATCGAGTTTTATTTACGCAAAGTGTTCGCAATGCTGTGGCGAAAAAGGCGAAATTTACTACGATTTTGTATTTTGACTTTGATGGATTTAAAAGCATTAATGATACATACGGACACGAAGCTGGAGATGATTTTTTGCGTTTTGTGGCGGTTGCTTTGGGTGATGCCATTGGTAAAATGGGGCTTTTGGCTAGACTTGGTGGAGATGAGTTTGGCGCGGTTATCGATAAGAGCGAAGATGAAGATGAAATTTTGCATATGGTAGAGAGGCTTTTAAAAGTTGGCGAGTGTAAATTTGATATCGCTGGGGTAAAAATCGGCGCGAGTGTGAGTATAGGTGTGAATTTTTATAGCGGCGATAATTATGAAGAGGCGATTAAACAAGCAGACGATGCTATGTATGATGCAAAAACTTCTGGCAAAAATCGCTACCGCATCTATAAAAAAGATGGCATTTGTAAGCAAGATGACGAGCGCGCGAAATTTGAAAAAAGCTTGCAAAATGATGAATTTTTTATGCTCTATCAGCCTATAATTGATATCGAAAATTACCGCATTGAGGGCTTTGAATTGCTTCTTAGATGGATGCATTATTCGCGCGGGTTGCTTGCGCCTGGTGAGTTTTTAGATGAGATTAAACGTCTAGGGCTTGGCGAAAAGTTTGGTCTATTTGTGCTAAATGAGGGAGTAAAATTTGGCGAATATTTTAACGCTAATTTTGGCTACACGCCTAATATTCATCTGAATTTAGATGTTGAATGCGCTTTTTCACATGAGTTTTTTAAGCAGTTTAAAAGCCTTGTAAAAAAGAGCAAATTTAATACTCAAATTTTAGTCTTTGAGCTAGAAAATTTAGATGAAAAAACATGCGAAATTTTTATAAAAAAACGCGCGATGTATGATGATTTTGGTGTTAAATTTATGATGAATAAGACTGAAATTTCGGATTTAAATTTCATTAAAAAGCTAAATTTGGACGGACTAAAAACAGATGTAAATTTGACACTAAATGCCACGAGTGATGAAAATTCGGTCGAATATCTTAGTCAAATTGCACTATTTTGTGAGCAAGAAAATA
>CAUUFG010000092.1:0-5387 GCA_963544335.1 uncultured Campylobacter sp. | reverse complement strand
TGCTTGATATAAAATATGTCGCCCGCTTCCAAAGCCGATTTCTAGGCGTATGTGAATAAATTTAGCATTTGAGTTTTCACTAGAAATTTCATCAAATTTCGCCTGCAAATTTTCATTTATAAACGTTAAAATTTCACTCTCACTTTTAATCGGCGTCTCTTTTTTGATAAGCGAATTTGGGCTAATGGCAAACGCTTCGCTGATAATTTCGTCGCAAAATTCGCCTTTAAATTCATGCAATGCATGTTGCAAAAGTCCTATTTTTGCGGGGCGCGTGAGCTTTTCGCCTTTTATTACAAATGAGTTATTTTTTGGTTTTAGAGTGATGAAAAACTCGCTCTCTTCACATTCGCACAAGATTAAATCACACGCTCGTCCGATGAAAATTTGTTTAAATTTAACGCAGTTTTTCTCGCGTGGTAATGAGTCTACGCGTGCCTTTTTTGCGATGAAATTTGGCATTATTCGACCGAAATAGGATTGCTTGGCGCAGAAATTTCGCCATTTTGTGTTTTTACCAAAATTCTATACTCGTAATTGCCCCCGCCAATGTCGATGTACTCTGCATTTAAACGCCCATTTAGCTTGGCTAATGTGCTCCAAGAACCTCGCCCAATTTCGCTTTTTTCGATGATGTAGCCCTTTACTCGCACGTCTGTGTGTGGTCTCCAGATGAGTTTAGTTGCGCCATCTAGGCCGATTGCTTTGGCAAATGAGACCGATGAGATTGGTTTTGCTGTTGTCGCTGTGGCGATTGTGCCATTTTGTGAGACGCCTGAATTTGAGAGTGCTTTTACCATATAACTGTATGTTTGCGCTGGAGAAAGAGAGCTATCTACAAAGTGTGTTGCGTATTTTGAGGTGGTGGCGATTAGGGTTTGTGCGCCACTATTTTCGATGCGATAGATCGCAAATCCGCTTACGTCTGGATTTTGCGCGTATGAGTCCCATTCTAGACCGACTTCATCATTTGATGAGATTGTGCGAAGTCCGGTAATTTGTGGTAAATTTTCATCTAAATTTTGCGCAACATCAGGCGTTGCTTGCGAGCTGTTAGTTGAGATGCACCCACTCATCACAATGCTTAAAAATAAATTCGAGATTATTAGGTGAAATTTGGTCATAAATTTGCTCCTTGTTTGGTGATTCGTCTATAAAATTTAGTAAATTTTCTCTTAAATTTGCTTCGAATTTCATCAATTTTTGCGTTCTTGGATGGATAAAATAGAGCAAATAAGCGTGAAGCGCGATTTTAGTAAATTTGCTCTTAATTCCGTATAAATTATCGCCTAAAATGTGCCGATTTATGCTCGAAAGATGGACGCGAATTTGGTGTGTGCGCCCTGTGAAAAGTTTGGCTGCGATTATATTAAATTCGCCATTGTATATGTTTGCAAACGCGCTTTTTGCGTATCTGCCGTTTGTGATGATTGCTTTTTTTAGGCGATTTTTTGGGTTTATTCCTATGGCGCGCTCAATGATAGTATTTTCGCGCAGTGGCAAATTTGTGGCGCAAAGGTAAATTCGCCCCATGGTTTTATCGCTAAGTTGAAAGGCTAAATTTGTGTGAGCAAAATTGCTTTTAGCGACTACTATTGCGCCACTTGTGCCCTTGTCTAGGCGGTGTAAAATACCAGCGCGAATTTCGCCATTAAGAGTAGAAAGCGTGTAATTTTTGCTTTTTAACCAATCAACTAGGGTAGGTTCTTTTACACTTGGGGCAGGGTGAACTACAAGCCCACAAGGCTTATTTAAAACGAGTAAATCTTCATCTTCGTATATGATCTTAATGTCGAAAATATCATTATTTGTGGATAAATTTGGTGAAAAATTTTGCCCTGAGTTTTCATCTAAATTTTTGGTATTTTTTAACTCGCGTTGGGTTGTAAAATCGTCTAAAATTGAAGATGAAATTTCTACACAAATTTCATCTTTTTCATCTACTATTTCCCCAGCTTTTTTGCACTTTTTTTCGCCGATAAAGACGTTTCCAGATTTGATTAAATTTGAAATTTGAGATCGCGAAATGCCTAAAATTTGACTCACATTTAGATCAATTCGCCCGCAAAATTGCGCGTGAAATTTAATCATTAATTAAAAAGCTCAGCGTGATTTTTTCGCATAAATTCGATAGTTTGAATAACTTCGTCAATGCCTTGTGCGTCTTGATTTTCTAAAACTTCGTCGATTATTTCGGTATAAAGCGTGATCGCATCTTGTAATTTTTCTGTTTTAACTCCGGCATATTGCAGCGCCGCGCCTAGTAAAATCCCCACTTCATAAGCCAAAAATTCAGCATCTTCTTGCGAAATTTTGGGTGCATTATTTTGTTGTTTTTTGTTGAAATTTTGCATATTTTTCCTTTAAATTTGAGTTTTTGAAGCGATTAAATTTGTTATTTGTGCTTTGATTTGATTGTAATCAAAACTATCTTTAAATCCCGCAAAAAAGCCACCGCTCGCATTTGCGTGACCGCCGCCGCCTACTAAAATTTTGGCTAAATTTGAGACATCCATTTTGCCATTTGCACGAAAAGATAGCGTTTTGCGCGAAGTTACATCTATAAAAAAATCATATTGTGGATTTTGCACCAAAAAATCGTTGCCGATTATGGAAACTGAGCCGATATTATATGTGAGAATTCCGCGTTTATCGCCGAAATTTATCTCGAATTTTTGTGCGTTTTTGCTGAGTTCGCCGACGATAAATTTAGAAACCAAATTCATCAAGCTATCATCTTTTTCGCGCATAAAAAACGTCTTTTTAATTCTATGAATCGCCTCATCTAGAGCAACGTAATCATTAAATTTAAGAGTTTTTTCGATCAGATAAAAAATGTATTCGCGACTAAGGCTATCAAACATGATTTTATTTATCTCTTTTGCGCTTGCGATTAGCTCCATGCAAACCTTGCCAAATTCAAAATCCTCGTGCGTTTTTTTCCAGATATCAACAGCGTCTGTGATTGAGACTATGCGCGAAATTTCACTATTTTCGCCATAAATTTCGCTAAAAAATTCATATGTGATTTTTGTTGCACAACGCGAATTATCAAGATAATACCAATTATACGCTGTCGCGCACTCTGCGCCACTTTGATGGTGATCGAGCAAAAATAGATGTAGCTCTTTTTCCCTGCACAATTTATCAAATTTTTCGCACTGTGTGAGTGTTATATTTAAATCTGTTATCAAAATAATATCGCCAGAGTTTGCTTCGCTTAAGATTAATTCAAATTTATCGTCAATCTCTTTGCCGTAATTTGAGTTGAAAAATTTAACATTTTGAAAATAAAATTTACTCACAAACTGCGCTGCATAGCCGTCTAAATCTGTGTGGGAAAGGTGAAATAGGCTCATTTTGCGACCTGTTTTTCGATGATATCTTTTAGTGTTATCTCTCCTAAAATTGCATCAACTTGTATTTGTAGATTGTTAAAAATAGACCAAATTTGACACGTATCGCCAATGCCTTTTTTGCAACCATCTTTTGAAATGGAACACTCATAAACAGCTGGAGCGTGTTTTTCTGCGCCTTCAATGATATCTTTTAAGGAAATTTCTGCGATATCTTTTGCAAGAATAAAGCCACCATTTGCACCTTTGTATGAGTTTAAAATCCCAAATTTGGCTAAATTTTGGAGAATTTTTGCTAAAAAACTTTTAGAAATTTTAATTTCATTTGAAATCTTATCAACATCTTGTGGAAAGGGCTTTTGTGCCATATAAATTAATGAAAGTAGTGCATATTCGCTAGCTTTTGTAAATAACATTTACGTTACCTTTTTTAAGAAAATTTGGCGTGCATTTTACTATTTTTTTCTATTAAAAAGTTTAAATTTGTCTGCTTTATAATTTTTTAAAGAAATATAGGTAAAATCCCGACTTTTATTAAATTTTTACCGCTCAGGAGGCTAAAATGGCTTTAGATACGGCTCAAAAGGCAGAGATTGTTGCGAAATTCGCCAAAAAACAAAATGACACAGGTTCATCTGAGGTTCAAATCGCGCTTTTAACTAAGCGTATTGTTGTTCTTACAGCTCACTTGCAAGAAAATCCAAAAGATTTTTCATCTAGGTTGGGGCTTTTAAAACTCGTTGGTCAAAGAAAAAGATTGATGAGATATCTTAAAACAAAAGATTATTCATCTTATACAAAGCTTATCAAAGAGCTAAATTTAAGAGATAAATAAATTTTTGGGCTAGAAAATAGCCCAAATTTCTACATTTTTTATTCAACTATTCCACATTTTATTTTAGAAATTTATATTCGCGCTGGGTTTTGAAATTTAGCAAATTTAGTTTAAAATCTAATCTTAATCGTGTTATCTTTAATGTAGCGAAACGTTACCATATTTTGCACCATTCCAAAAATCGACATAAACATAAAAAAGCTACTTCCGCCATAGCTAAAAAATGGCAATGGCACACCAACAACAGGTCCCATTCCGATAGTCATCGCGATATTTACACTCGCATAAATAAAGACCATCAGTGCAGCAGAGTTTGTTATCACGCGCGCAAAATAGTCGGTTTTAAGAAAATAATTAAAGCTTAAAATATGCACAATCAAAATAAAATACATGGCCATCACCGAGCAAATCCCGATAAAACCAAATCTCTCCGCCACGTAAGCAAAGATAAAATCGCTCGTCGCAATCGGCAAAAATTTAGACGATGTTTGCGTCGCATTTTCGCTATTTTTCCCATGTATTCCGCCGTTTCCGATAGCGATAATTGATTGTTGGACTTGATAACCAGGATCTTTTGAGATGAATGATTTTATGCGTTCTTTTTGATAATCGTGTAAATTTTCATAGACAAGAGGCGACGCTATACAAAAGATTATTCCCAAAGAAAGCCAAATTTTTTTATTTACGCCGATGATAAAAAATACGCCAAAACCTGTCAAAAATAGTATCGTTGCTGTGCCAAGATCGGGCTCTTGCTGTATTAAAATAAATGGCAAAAGCACCGTGCTAGCTAGTTTTGCAAACTCTTTGATTTTGTATCCTTGAAGTGGCGGTGGAGATTTTTTGATTAAATACGCAAGCATTAAAATGAGAGAAATTTTCATCATTTCGCTTGGCTGAATTGTAAAATTTGCTATGGGAATCTCTAGCCAACGTTTTGCGCCCAGTTTGCTTACGCCAAAAAATTTCACGCTTAATAAAAGCGTGATATTCACCCAGTAAAACGCCGGAATGAGCCACTCAAATTTGCGTATTGGAAAGAGAAAAAAGAAAATGTACGCCATAAATCCCGCTCCAAAATATACATATTGCTTGATCGCAAGAGTTTCACTAGCCTCAGAAATTAAAACGTGCGAAAAAATTACAAGTGGTAGCACCAAAATTGGCAAAATAAAATCAAAATGCGTGAAAATGCG
>CAUUFG010000091.1:0-5497 GCA_963544335.1 uncultured Campylobacter sp. | reverse complement strand
AAAATTTGGCGTAAGTGGCGAAAAAGTCTTTTCAAATTTTAGCGAGCATGAGCTTTTTCGTATAAAAGATGGCGAAAAATGGTTTGCTTTGATGATGAAAATAGAGCGCAAAAAGCTGTTTTTGAGTAAGAAATTTGATACTAAATTTGATGCAAAAAACAGCGCGAAAAAGCGTAGTCAAAATATCAAATGTGATGAAATTTCTAGTGAAATTTATGCAAAACATTCGCGCGCTGGGTTTTTAGAATATGAGCCAAAATTTGAGCAAATTTCAATCCAAAATGAGCCAAATTTTGCGCCAAATTTAGATGAATATGAGCCAAATTTAAAAGAGCGAATTTGGATATTAAATCTAAAATGCGATCCAAATTTAGCTCCGATTTTGCACGATTTTCGCGCAATTTTCCCGGCTTATCATATGAATAAACGCCACTGGATTAGCGTGGATTTAAATGCAAATGATATTCTAAATTTAGATAAAAATTCGCGCGAAATTTTAGATAAAAATTTGCTTTTTGAGCTTATTGTTCAAAGTTATTCGCTTGTTAAAAATGGTAAAATTTAATTTAAATTTAATCTAAATTTAATCGTTTCAAAATATAAATTTAACTACAATGGCGCAATTTTTTTTCTTGAAAGAGTTGTTATGAAATTTTTACTTTCTTTGTTTTTGCTACCTGCGATTGTTTTTGCAGATGATGCATTAGCTTTGCAAAATGCCACTAAATTCGGCTTTTGGACGTTAATTCCTCCGATTGTGGCGATTGTTCTTGCATTTATTACAAAAGATGTGATTTTCTCTTTGCTACTTGGTGTTTTAAGCGGGACGTTTATGATAAGCATTAGCGATAATAGCATTGGTGTCGCGCTTGTTGGTGCATTTACCGATTTTTGCGCAAGAGTTGTAAAATCTATGGCTGATCCGTGGAATGCGGGAATTTTGCTTCAAGTGCTTTGTATTGGCGGGCTAATAGCGCTAATTACCCGCTCAGGCGGAACAAAAGCTCTTGCTTTATGGCTTAGCAAACACGCAAAAACACCACTGCTTTCACAACTTTCTACTTGGTTTATGGGGATTGTGATATTTTTTGATGACTATGCAAACGCGCTTATTGTTGGTCCTATTATGAGACCGGTTACCGATAAATTTCGTGTCTCTCGCGCAAAACTTGCCTTTATCTTAGATGCCACAGCTGCTCCTATTACGGGACTTGCGATTATTTCTACATGGATTGGGCTAGAAATTTCACTCATCAAACAAGCTTATGAGGGCATCAATATCACAAATATCAATCCATTTGGAATTTTTATCGAGACGATTCCATATCGTTTTTACAATATTTTTATGCTATTTTTTGTCGTTTGCACTGCGTTTATGGCACGCGAATTTGGTCCGATGTATAAAGCGCAAATGGCTTGCAAAAACGGCACAGAGCCACACACATCTGGCAAATTTGACGACATAGATGGTGTGATGATGCCAAAAGATAATATCGCTCCGCGCAAGAAAAACGCGTTAATACCGATTTTAACGATGATTGCTCTTTCTTTTGTTGGATTTTATTTTAACGGGCTTGGCGCATTAGATGGCGAAAAATTAGCCGCTGTGCAAGAAGCTGGATTTTCGTTTTTTGCTTTGCGCGAAACATTTGGCGCAGCTGATGCTTCTGTGGTGCTTTTTGAAGCGGCACTTTTTAGCTCTATTGTCGCTATTGCGATGGGATTATTTCAAAAAATTTATAGCGTAAAAGAGGGCATTGAAATTTGGGTTGGAGGATGGAAAACTATGGTAATTACGATGGTTATTTTGCTTCTTGCATGGTCGCTTAGCTCTGTTATTAAAGACCTTGGTACGGCAAAATATCTAGTCTCTATCCTTTCTAAAAACACGCCATATATTATCTTGCCGATTTTTATCTTTATTTTAGGCTCATTTATATCGTTTTCTACCGGGACTAGCTTTGGCACAATGGGTATTTTAATGCCACTTGCAATCCCACTTGCTTATGCTGTTGGTAGAGAATATGGTCTTGCGGGCGATGAGCTACATACATACATGTGCATAAATATCAGCGGTGTATTAACTGGAGCGATTTTTGGGGATCACTGCTCGCCAATTTCTGATACTACTATTCTTTCGTCGATGGGCGCTGGTTGCGATCATATTGAGCATGTAAGGACGCAATTTATCTATGCGCTTTGTGTTGGAGCAATCGCGATTGCATTTGGTTATTTGCCTGTTGCGCTTGGGCTTAGCGTGTGGATTGCGCTTATTGGGGGGCTTATAAGCGTTGCATTATTGGTTAGATTTGTCGGAAAAAGAGTAGATCTTTAATCTAAAATTTGCGCGAAATTTAGGGCTTTGAAAATTAAAAATTAATTTAAAAGTCGCTAAAATCGCGCCTTAAATTTGACTTTAAAAAGGGTGGAAAATGGATAAAAAAACAGTTGAAGCACATAAAATTTCAACCAAAGAGTATGAGAAAATTTTACAAATTTTAGGTCGCGAGCCAAATTTGCTAGAGCTTGGCATATTTAGCGCGATGTGGAGCGAACACTGCTCATATAAATCTAGCCGAAAATATCTAAAAGGCTTCCCGACATCTGCGCCGTGGGTTATCCAAGGACCTGGAGAAAACGCCGGAGTTATCGATGTTGGCGGTGGATACGCGGCTGTTTTTAAAATGGAAAGCCACAATCACCCAAGCTTTATCGAGCCATATCAAGGCGCAGCCACTGGTGTTGGCGGTATTTTGCGCGATATTTTCACAATGGGCGCAAGAGTTGAGGCGAATATGAACTCACTTCGTTTTGGCGAAATTCGTAGTCAAAAGAGTGAAAATTTAGATGAAATTTCTAAAGAAAATTTAAATTCTAAAAACGAAATCGCCAAAAAGGCGCGCTATTTATTAAAAGGCGCAGTAGCCGGAATCGCACATTATGGCAACTGCATGGGGATCCCTACGATCGGTGGCGAGACGAGTTTTGATGAGAGTTTTAATGGAAATATTTTGGTAAATGCCTTTGCGTTAGGAATTTGCAAAAGCGATGAAATTTTCTACGCAAAAGCCGAAGGCGTGGGCAATAGCGTAATATATGTCGGCTCAAAAACAGGTCGCGATGGGCTAGGTGGCGCGGTGATGGCAAGCGATAGCTTTAATGAGGAGAATAAATCTTTGCGCCCGACCGTGCAAGTTGGCGATCCGTTTGCTCAAAAGCTACTAATGGAGGCGTGTTTGGAGCTTTTTAAAACAGATTGTGTCATCGGCATTCAGGATATGGGCGCGGCGGGGCTTACATCTAGTAGCTTTGAGATGGCTGGGCGTAGCGGAAGTGGAATGAGGCTAAATTTAGACCGCGTCCCGATGAGAGAAGATGGCATGAGTCCATATGAACTGATGCTAAGCGAGAGCCAAGAGCGTATGTTAATTTGCGCTAAAAAGGGGAGTGAAGATGAGATAAAGGCGATTTTTGCGAAGTGGGATTTAGACGCTGAGGTTATCGGAGAGGTAAGCAATAGTGGCAAAATGGAGCTATTTTGGCATGGCGAGTTGGTGGGCGAAATACCGATCGAGCCACTTAGTGAAAATGCGCCGATTTTAGATCGCCCTACAAAAAAACCTACATATTTAGACGAAATTTCTACTCAAAATTTGTGCGAGTGCGCAGATATACAAATCTCAAATCAAACCGCTTTTGAGAGGCTTTTAAAAGAGCCTGAAATTTTAAATAAAGCCTTTATTTACGATCAATACGACGCAAATATCGGCACGAATACAATCAAACAGCCTGGGCGTTTAGGTGCGGCTGCGATTAGAATCAAAAAGACGAATGCGAAAATCGCGATGGGCGCAGATTGCAATCCGCGTCTAAATTTTATCGATCCAAAAATCGGCGCGATGGCTGCCGTGGCGTCTGCTGGGCGTAAAGTCGCGATGAGCGGGGCTTTGCCACTAGCGATTACGGATTGTTTAAATTATGGAAATCCGCAAAATCCAGAGGTTATGTGGCAGTTTGCGCAGGGTTGTGAGGGTATAAAAACAGCGTGCGAAATGCTAAAAACACCCGTTGTAAGCGGAAACGTTAGCCTTTATAATGAAAGCGATGGCGTTAGTATCTATCCTACACCTGGTATAGTTTGCGTGGGGGTTTTGGGCGAAATTTTAGATAGAAATTTGGGTATAAATTTAAAAGAAATTTGTGATGAAATTTGCCAAAACAACGAAAATTTAAAGCTAAATAACGAAATTTTACCAAGCGTATTAGAAGATGACGCGCAGGTATTTTTGCTCGGCGAAAGTTGCGGGAGTTTTGCTGGATCGCTTTATATGAAGGCGATTTTAGGCCGCGTAAGCGGTAGTTTGCCAAAATTTAATTTCGATAAAGAACGCGCACTTTGGGAGCTTGTAATTTGCGCAAATCGCCTTGGAATTTTATCATTTGCAAATTCTGTGGGCGTAGGTGGCGTGGTGATGAGTTTGGCTAAAATGGCCGCTGTCGGCGATGTCGGCGGAGAATTTAAGATGATATGCGATGATGAGCGCGATATTTTTGATGAGAGTTTTTCTAGGGCGATTGTCGGCATAAAAGGGGCACAAAATTTGGCTAAATTTGAAAAACTATGCAAGAAATTTGATATAAAAGTGCAAAAATTAGGCGTAGCAAACGGCGATAAATTTGAGATAAATGACGTAAAAATGTCGCTTGATGAGCTAAAAAACGTCTATTTTAACGAGTTTGAACGAATAATCTCAAAAGGCAACTAAATGTTTAAAAAGAGTGAAAACACAGAAAAAACAACTAATCAAAAAGCCATCTCAAAACCGCCGATTTTATTTGATGAGAGCCAGTTTTTACTAGAAAAAATCGGCAAATTTCTAGACGCACCGATTATTACTTATTACAACGGCTCAGGCGGGAACATTTGTAACAACGACGCGGTGGCGATATATGAGCTTTTAGCAAGAAAAGAGCGTGTAAAACACCTATATTTTTGCATCTCATCAGACGGTGGAAACGGCATAGCAGCGCTTAGAATCGTAAATATTTTGCGAAATTCGTGCGAAAAATTAACTCTGCTTGTTCCGGCAAATTGCGCTTCAGCAGCGACTATGTTGGCACTTGGCGCAGATGAAATCATAATGGGACCGCTTGCATTTTTAACCGCCGTGGATACGTCGCTAACGCACGATTTATCGCCTGTAGATAAGAATAATAGCCTAGTTAGCGTCTCTATGGATGAGCTAAATCGCGTGATGAAGCTATGGCAAGAAAACATAAAAACGAACGACGAAAATCCATACAAAACGCTTTATAACTACATTCATCCGCTAGTTTTTGGTGCGGTTGATCGCGCTAGTTCGCTATCTTTGAAAATTTGTCGCGAAATTTTAAGCTATCATCTTAACGACGAAGAAAAAATTATGCAAATCGCACAAAAACTAAACAGCGACTATCCCGCGCACGAGTATCCGATTTTATTGCGAGAGGCGCGAAG
>CAUUFG010000090.1:0-5668 GCA_963544335.1 uncultured Campylobacter sp. | reverse complement strand
AAAACTAAAACCAGCCAACAATACAGCCCTAATAAAATAAAACCAACCAGCAGTAACAAAGTAAATTTAAACAAAGCTAAATCCAACCAAACCCAAGCAAATTTCAAGCTGACTTAGCCAATATAAACCAAACAAGCACAAACAATAGCAAAGCGAATTTAAGCCAACAATTACAAAACTAGCCCAAGATAAAGTAAATTCACAATCACAACGCCAATCCCACGACGCAAATCAACCAAAAACAAAAGCGCTTTTGAAAATTTACAACGTAAAAATAAAAGCTTTTTACAAAATTTCAATTAAAAAACTGAATTTAAATAAGAATTTGAGATTAAATTTGGCTAGAAATTCAAAGAAAATTATCAAAAATTTGATTAGAAATTTGATTGCTTTGCATAAAAATCGACGCCCAATTTTGGCTAGAAATTTAAAACCCAGCGCGATTTAATTCAATTTTAACTCAAACATTTCAAGGGCTAAACGCCTACCAATCATCGCTTTTTTAAAAACATTTAAGCTAAACATTAACATAAAGCACCATTGCGCCCGCTTTGCAAAAATATTTATTCAAAGCAAATTTATCCAAATTCTAAGCCCATTAAACAAACACAAATTTTAATCTAAAAGCTAGAAAATCACACATACATTGTAAAATTACTGCAAAATAGGTCGGGGTAGGGTGGTAAAAATATGTATAAATTTTATAAATTTGGGCTTAATGTGTAGATTAGAAAATCGCTGGAATTTTTGAATAGTATCAAGCAAATATGTCAAGATATTAAAAAATCTAAAAAGGCAATTTTGCATAATATTCCTGCGTTTTGGCGCGATAAAGATATCAAAAGCATGAGCCAATATCAGCCAAATTTTAATAGCAAAAAATGAAATTAAAACATTCAAAAAGCCTTGAAAAGCCCAAGAGATACCAAACAAAACCGAATAAATTTAAAGCCACGAAAAAAGATAAAATTTAAAATAAACAAAGAATTTAGGCTAATTTTTACTCCAAATTCTCATCGCAAATTATATTTTTTAAACCGACAAAGCTAAATATATTTTTATCACCTTCAAATTTATATTTAAGCTCTAATTTGTGTGCCTTTAAGACATTTTCCACGATATAAAATCCCAATCCAAAGCTGTTTTTGGCGTTGCTTCCTTTTGAGAATGGCTCTAAATAAAAGTCGAGTTCTTTTTCTAGTTTTTCGCCTCTATTTGCAAAACAAAGCGCATTTTCCTCTATAAAAATTTCCACTTTTTTATCTGTTGAATATTTTATAGCGTTATCGATCATATTTTTTACAGCTGTAGAAAATAGCTTAAAATCGACATTTAAAACCAAATTTTTATCGATATTTACCGCTACAAATTCGCGCTCTACCATTGAAATTTTAATCGCTTGATCTAATATTTCGCTCAAAAAGTGCCTATTTGTATCGTATAATCCATAGCCCGATGTTATGCGTTCGATATTTGCTAGCTCATTTATTAGATCTTCTAGCTTTTCAAAAACACCGATTAGTCTAGTTTTATTTTTGCTCTCAGACGTCATCTCAACAGAAATTCGCCCCTTTGTGATCGGCGTTTTAAGCTCATGCATGATGTTTCGCAAAAAAAGTTGGCGAGAGTCATTTAGTTTTTTTATTTTGCGCGCAGCGTCGTAAAAAGCTTGAGAAATTTCGCCGATTTCATCATTTGCGTCGCTAACATTTACGATATTCATCTCTCCGCTAGCAAATTTATCAATCTGCTTTTTTAGAGCGCGAAGCGGACGAAGTTTGCGAATGGTAAAAATATATGTTATCAAAACGATAGAAAACACGATGCCAAAGATGATTTTTATGATGATGTAGCGATATGGCTGAAATTCATTATCTTTTAAAAGCGTAACTTTATCGTCGTGAGTGAGCTTTAAGAAATTTTGATTTTTGTAATTTAAGATCGCCGATGCGCCGATGTCACCCTCAATCTCTTCTAAAATTTGAGCATTTTTTATAACATCATTTTTAGTGATTGCGTCTAAAATTTCTGGCATATCGAAATTTGCCACCTGCTTTTCATACTCAGTTTTTTGGATTAAATCGTTTGCGTAATATAAATTTGCGCGCGTGATGAGTGAATATTTTGTATTTAATTCGCGCTCATAATTTTGGCGGTCATAGTCAATAAGCCAAAAAAAAGCGAGCGAAATGCTAATGAGTGAGAGAATAAAAATAAACGTGATTGTGTAATAAATTGAGGAGTGTTTCACTGAAATTTACCTTGTGATTTTGAGCTTTTTGGGCTCAAAATTTATTGTATTAGCTTGTATCCGACGCCTCTAATCGCGTGGATATAGGTCGGGTTTTTCGTATCTTCGCCTAGTTTTGCGCGGATACGCCCGATGATAACATCGATGCTTTTTGAGCTTGAATCTTCATTTATCGATGTGCAGTTATAAATAAGCTCATCGCGCGTGATTGCGCCACCTTCTTTTGTGATGAGATAGGCTAAAACGTCGTATTCGCCGATTGTCAAATTTAGCTGTTTGCCCTTAAAAGTGATGGTGTGTTCGTAGTGATTTAACACGAGATCTTTTGTTTTTGGCGTGATTGTTCCGCTACCTCGGCGCAAGTTGCTCTTAATTCGCGCAAGAAGCTCTTTGGGATCGTATGGCTTTGGTAGATAATCATCTGCCCCAAAATCAAAAGCGTTGATTTTATCCGTTAAATCATGGCGCGCCGATGAGATAATGATAGGCACCGAGCTAAATTTACGTATCTCTTTGCACACTTCTAGCCCGTCAATTCCAGGCAATGTTAAATCCAAAATCACAAGATCAAATTTCTCTAACTTTAAATTTGAAATTCCTAAATACGGATCATCTGCCACACTTACTTTAAAATCGAAATTTTGTAGATATTCGCTTAAAATTTCAGCCAATTCTGTATCATCTTCTATCATTAATATCTTTTGCATTTTCTCTCTCTTTTTTTAAAATTTACCTAAATTTACCTCAAATTTAAGCACCAAATTTAGTCTATTTTATGACGATGCCTTGTGGTATTTTGCCTCTGATTACCCAGACTAATTTTTTACCCTTTTGTTTAATTGCGTCTTTAAAATCGCCAATATTTTTGATCTCTTTTTGCCCAACCTGAATGATAATATCTTTTTCCATAAAACCATATTCATCAGCATCGCTTTCTTTTTTGACATCGCTTACGATAATGCCTTTTATATCATCGTCTATTTTTAGCGTTGTGCGAGTTTTACTATCTAGCTCTTTTACGCTAAGCCCCGCTATACCGCCGTCTGTGTCGCTTGTCGTGATTGTGATTGCCTCTTGTGCGATTAGTTTTACTTCTGTTGTTTTTATCTCGCCGCCACGTTCATATGTGATTTTTAATTTTGAATCAGGCTTTTTCGAGCCGATATAATTTTTTAAATCATTTGCACTTTTTATCTCTTGTTCGTCTATTTTTATAACCAAATCGCCGATTTTTAGCCCAGCTTTATCAGCTGGCTTTTCACTCTCTACTTTTGAGATTAGTGCGCCTTGTTTGTTTGTGTAAATTTCTTTTTGATCGCTTGTTAAATCAGCAATTAACACGCCGATAAATCCGCGCTCAATCTTTCCGTCGCTTACGAGTGCTTTTGTTACATCTTGCACCATATTTGATGGGATTGCAAAACCGATGCCATTATTTCCGCCACTTCTGCTTAAAATCGCGGAATTTATCCCGATCAATGCGCCACGACTATCTACTAACGCGCCACCTGAATTTCCAGGATTGATCGATGCGTCTGTTTGAATGAAATTTTCATATCTATTTAGACCGATATTGTTTTTATTTAGTGCTGAAATTATGCCTTGCGTGATTGTGCCACCTACGCCAAATGGATTACCAATCGCAAATACAATGTCGCCTTCTGTGAGCTTTGATGAATCTGCGAATTTAATCGGCAAAAGATCTTTTGCGTCAATTTTTATGATTGCTAAATCTGTTGTTGGGTCTTTGCCGATTAGCTTGGCTTTATACTCTTTGTTATCATCTAAAAGAGTGACGATTATCTCATCTGCGCCGTCTATTACGTGATTATTTGTGACGATGTAGCCATCTTTTGAGATAATAACACCAGAGCCAAGAGACGAGGCTTTGCGCTTTTGCTCTTTTGGTGTTTGTGGAACTTCAAAGCCAAAACCAAAAAAGTCTTTAAAAAATGGATCATTAAAAAAATCTTGCATTTCGTTGTAATTTTGTTTGATTGTCTTTGTGGTTGAGATATTTACGACTGATTTTTTTGTATCGGCGATCGATGAGTGATATGAGAGTACGACATTTTTATCAAAATTTGGATTTATGCGCGTATAGTTGTTGTCTGCGCTTTGAAATTCAATTTTTGCCCCAAAAAGTGAGACACAAGCAAAAATAGAGAGATAAAATTGTTTCATTTGTGGATTTTCCTTTTTTGAAATTAAAAAATTAGCCGAGATTATAAATTTGCATGTTTAATATTTTTTTAATATTTTTCTTTTCAAAATTAAACAAATTTTTTAAAGTTGATTGATTATGACTAAGCTTTTAGATATAATCCGCGCTAAAACTTTTGGATAGCTTAACTATAAAGTTTGGATGAAAAGAGGTAAAAATGAGCAGTAGTTTATATGAAATTTTGGGCGTTAATAGCGACGCCACACAAGATGAAATCAAAAAAGCATATCGCAAATTAGCGCGCAAATATCATCCTGATGTAAATAAAGACGATGGAGCAGAGGAGAAATTTAAAGAGATAAATGGCGCTTATGAAGTTTTAGGCGATGAGACTAAACGTAAGCAATACGATACTTATGGCGATTCTATGTTTGGCGGACAAAATTTTAGCGATTTTGCTAGAAATTCAGCAAATATGGACGATTTAAATGAAATTTTACGTTCTATGTTTGGTGGTGGTGCGCAATTTAAAAGTGGTTTTAGCGCTAACTTTGGTGGATTTAGTGGTTTTGGCGGGTTTGGTGATGAAGATTTAGACATCAACTATTCAATCGAAATTCCATTTGATACAAGCGTTACGGGTGGCGAAGAGAGTGTAAATTTAGGTGGCAAAGACGTGAAATTTAAAGTCCCTGCCGGCATAAAAGAGGATGAAAAATTAAGAATTAAAGCAAAAGGCAAAAAAAGCGCGTCTGGGCGCGTGGGAAATGCGATTTTAAAGATAAAAATCGCGCCAAGTCAAATTTATGAACGCAAAGAAAATGATCTATATAAAAAGGTTGATATTCCTTTGAAAATTGCGCTTTTTGGTGGCAAAATCAGCGTAGGAACATACCAAAAAGAGCTTACATTAAAAATCGCGCAAAACACCAAAAATGGGCAGAAATTTCGCCTAAAAGGTTACGGGGTAAAAGACCGCAAAACAGGCATTTTGGGCGATATGTATTTGATTGCGAATGTTTTGTTGCCAGATGTAAATTTGCTACCGCAAGATGTGCGCGAAATTTTAGAAAAAAATCTATAAAAGGATAAGTTATGCAAGATTATGATGAGCCTTTGTATTTGATAAGCATTGTCGCTAAAATCCTTAGTATTCATCCGCAAACTCTGCGCCAATATGAGCGCGAAGGGCTTGTAGAGCCTGGGCGAACGGGCGGAAAAATGCGCCTATACTCAAAGCGTGACGTGGATCG
>CAUUFG010000089.1:0-5723 GCA_963544335.1 uncultured Campylobacter sp. | reverse complement strand
GCGATTTTAACATCTAGCCAAAAGCTTAAATTTTGCGCGTAAAAGCTATCAAATTCAAATTTTTTCGCCCAACTTATCGCATTTCGCCCATTTACCTGCGCAAGCCCCGTGATACCTGGACGCACGGTGTGACGGAGCTTTTGCTCTGGTGTGTAAATTTCTAAATACTCTACAAGAAGCGGACGCGGACCAATAAAACTCATATCGCCTTTTAATACATTAAAAAGTTGTGGGAGTTCATCTAAACTGCTCGCGCGAATCTTCGCTCCTAAAGGGCTTAGGCGCTTTTCATCGGGAAGTAAATTTCCATCTTTATCGCACTCTTGCGACATCGTTTTAAATTTGTAAATTTTAAAGATTTTTTCATTGAGTCCTGGGCGCGATTGTGTAAAAATCGGCGAAATTTTAAGCTTAAATTTGATAAACAAATACAAAACCACCATCACAGGCGAAGTCAAAATAATCAAAAAAAGTGCACCAAAAAAGTCAAAAAAACGCTTGAAAAATGCCTTATACATCTATAAATTTCCTATAAACATCAATATATTTTTGCACGATAATTTGTGTGTCGTAATTTTCGCATACCACTTTTCGCGCTTCTTCGCCCATTTTTCGCGCTAGATTTTCATCATCAAGCAAAATTTCAATCTTTCGCGCCAAATCCGCGCCCGAATGCACATCACAAAGCAATCCCGTGCGCCCATCGATCACAGCCTCTTCGTTACCCTCGCAGCGCGATGCGACGACTGGCACACCCATGCTCATCGCCTCCATTATCGTCATTGCAAAGCCCTCTTTATAGCTTGGCAAAGCAAAAATATAGGCACTTTTATAATAATCAGCCGTATTTTTTTGCCAACCCATAAATTTGACCGCACCCGTGCGTAAAAACGTCTCATCCGCGCTAGATTTATTCCCCGCAAATGCGCTCCCAACAAAGACAAAAACACAATCTTTGCGCTCTTTTAAAATCTCGGCCGCCTCGTAAAATTCGCGCACACCTTTATGCCAAAGCGCGCGTCCCATCATCAAAATAACCTTTTTGCCATCAAAATCTAAATTTTGATACAAATTTCGATCAAATTTTGCTGTATCTACGCCGACTGATTTGATTTTTATCACTTTTTGTGAGGCGATTATGCCGTGTTTTACAAAATATGCTGGGTTTGAATCATTTACAAAAACACACCCATCGCTCATCGCAAATGCCCTGCGATAGAGCACCTCCATCACAAATCGCACAGCGCGCGTTTTGGCGTCATTGTCGATATAAAAACTGCCAAGCCCTTCGACCAAATTTAATATATGTTTAATCCCTGCGCGTCTAGCGGCAAATGTGCCAAAAACGTTTGATTTATGCGCGGAAGTTTGCAAAAAATCCAAATTTAATCCGCGCAAAATTTCGCTCAAATTTCTAGTATTTGCGCTGATTTTTAGTGGATTTAAACTCGCTTTATCAAGCTCATAGTGCGCCACATTAAATTCTTTTTTAACAGCTTGCGAATACTCGCCATCAGGAAAAATCGCCACAACTTCATGGCCAAGCTGTTGCAAACGTCTCATAATCGGGGATCTAAAAAAATATATGCTCATATCGCTATGAGATAAAAAACCAAATTTCGCCATTTTACCGCCTTGTTTTAGAGCTATTTTTAAGACAAAATTTGCAATATGAGACGCACAAAAATCGCGCTGATTCGCAAATTCGTAAAAATGCAAAAAGCAAATTTTTCATCTTTTTAGCCTATAAATTTTAGCCTCAGGGCGTATAATCACTGGCTCAAATAGCTCTTTATCATACTCTTCCATCACAAAAAGCTGAATCGCAGTAGAATTAAACATCTTTTTATCCATGATTAAAAAACGCCCATAATCGTGCATATAAACGACATAAAAATCGGCATTTGCATCTAAATTTACGATAGTTTTTTTAAGTGTTCCATCAAGATTGTGATCTGTTTCGATGTAGCTATTTACATTATGCCATGAACCACGAATGTAAATAGATGATAGATCCCTACTTAAAACCATGCCATTTTCAAAGACAAATCCGCCATTTTCGCTCGTATATGCATAGTATGTATCCCTAAAAAATCCATCACCATATGCTTTGCCATCTTTTAGATCTAAATTTGAAAAATACGATATCACAGGCATGATTGAAAGCATTCTATCTGGTAAAAAATAGTAAATTTCGTGCGTTTTATTTGGTAATTGAAATTTCTTTGATTCTAACTGTAAAAATAGCTCAGAAACATCAGAAATTTTATAATCTTTCATCACGTTTTTCAAAAAATCGCCCGAGTTTTTATCTTTGTTTTCTATATATTCAACCGCGAGTCGCGCCATATTTGCAGAGCTTGTTTGATTCATAAAAAGCGCGTATGAAACTGGAAAATTGTGATTTCCTAGGTGTTTTCCACCATCAATTAGCGTTTTTACGTCGCTATAATACCTAATCGGATAGCCATAATCCCACCACGAAAGCACGTAATCTTCGCGCGATGCGATGCGTTTTAGATTGTCTAAAATTTGAACTTCGCTTTGGTAAAGAACGCTCGGAGTTGTGTAAATTTGAATATGTTTTAGCGATGGATACAGCGCGGCGCAGGTTATTAAAAACAGCAAAAATCTTTGAGCGATTTTTATAATATTTAGCCAATTAACAACAAAATTTACAAAATATCCAAACCCAAGAGCCATGATCGGCACAGAGTAAATCGTAAATCGTAAACCAGATTTAAGAGCTAAAATTCCAAGCCCCAAAATAGGCAGAGAAAGTAAAAATTCTTTTCTTTTATAACAAGCTAAAATAACCCCTGCCAAAGAGATAAAAAATACAACTTTATGCGAGCTAATACGATCCATAAAAAGCCCTAAATCATCGATTAAATACGACGATTCGCGGATTGTTTGATTTACATTATAATAGTGAAAAACATCGCTTGGCGCATCGGATAATGAGCGAAAAAAGTAGAATTTAACCTGAAAAAATATCGGTGTCAAACCGCCCATAAATGCAAAAAATAAAAGCACAGCAACACCAATTAAAGCGACACCTTTAATGCCTAAAATTTGACTTTTATAGACAAAAATAAACGCCAAAAATATCACAGCGCAAAGTTTTGCGTAAATATCGAAATTACTTAGCGATAAAAGCATCAAAATCAACGCTTCATAGCATAAAATTTCGCGCCTTTTAAACACAAAAACATAGAACCCAAACATAACAATCATCATAAAATTTAAAGAGAAGCTAG
This sequence comes from uncultured Campylobacter sp., assembly GCA_963544335.1. Taxonomy (GTDB): domain Bacteria; phylum Campylobacterota; class Campylobacteria; order Campylobacterales; family Campylobacteraceae; genus Campylobacter_B. Next base: position 2,463 of record CAUUFG010000089.1, on the reverse strand, counting down.
AGCTATACCACCAAGAGTAAGTAAGCATCGAAAGCGGTAGGTAAAATAGGCAGTTTTTATCATTTTTAGCGCATAGCCGTATCATCGCCCACAGCACAAACATCGGTAATACAATATTTAACATATCAGTATCATAATATCCAGCCATCGTGCGATTATAATAGCTATTTGCAATACTACCAACAAGTGCCGCGATCAATCCCGCCCTTGAAGCGCCAAGCTCATAACCAATAAGCACGATCGGAATAACAACAAGCGATGCGAAAAATACGCTCATATAGAGGATAATTGTCTCAAATTTAAACGGCAAAATTTGCGCTAACAAGGCGGTTATTTTTGAGAGCGGATTCCAAACATAGCTTAGATCATCTTCTTGATGAAACCCAGCTATTAAATCACGAGCCCCCTCAGCAAAGCTGTATCCGTCGTTTGTATTTATCATCAGCTGTGAATTAAACATAAAATATGGATAATCACTAGCCCAACTCACCCAGTAAAGCCTACATACGACGCTAAAAATAAAAGCGATCACAATCATCAATGAAATTTGCTTTGAAAGTTCGAAATTTCGGATAAATTTAAGAGTTTTGCTTGTGTAGTTCATAAATTTCCTCGATTTTTTTAATTAATTGTTTTGAAATTTGAATTTTATCAAACATTTGAGCGCGGATTTTTGCCTTTGTCGCGTAAAGCTCCACAAATTCAGGCTCATCTATGGCGCGTTGCATCGCATTTTGCGTGGCTTTTTCATCATCAACGCCGACCAAAAATCCCCACTCATTTTCGCCAAAAAGCTCTTTTGCGCCACTTTTATGATCGGAGCTAATAACACAGCACCCACACGCCAACGCCTCAATTAGCGCGTTTGAAAAGCCCTCAAATTTACTAACAAAGACAAAGCAAAAGCATTTTGACATAAATTTATATGGATTATTATCAAAGCCGATTAAATGCACTTTTTGCGCCAAATTTAGCTCGTTTATCACATTTTGTAAATGTTCACGCAAGAGCCCTTCGCCCAAAATCACAAGATCTTTATCACAATTTTTTAGCTTTGAGTAGGCGCGAATTAGTAGCTCGTGATTTTTGCCACTATCTAGCCTGCCAACACTTAGAAAAAATGGCTTTTTAAACACGATTTCATCATTAGAAAGCTCAATTATTCTTTTTGTATCAATCGCATTGTAAAGCACCTCCATTTTACGCTCATCAATACCGAAATTTAGGGCTAAATCATCGCGATTGCCGATTGAATTTGGCATAATAAAATCGGCTTTTGGATAGAGTTTTTTTAGTAAAAATTTGCTTATTTTTGATTTGAAATTTGGCGTTTTATAAATCACAGATGGCGTTGAACACTCATTAAAAATCATCGCGCCATTTACACCAAACATCCGCGCAAAACCAGCCACATAACATGGGCGATTCATCCAAACAAAGTGAATATCAATGCCAATGCTTTGGCATAATTTTTTATAGCGAAGCCCTAAAAATGGTAGTTTGATAAGCTTTTTAAACCCATTTTCAAATGGTGCAGATTTTTCGATAAAGTGAATTTTTACATCATTTGGAAGCTCATAATGAATGCGCTCATTCATAAGCACAAGATGCACCTCATAATAGCGCACAAGCTCAAAAAGCAGGTTTGACACCACACGTTCAGCACCGCCGCCACCCATAGAATAGATAAAAACTGAGATTTTTTTCATAATAAAACTTTCATAAAATTTATCAAAAATTTTACGCTTTAAATTTCAAAATTTCTACCACAAATTTGCCTATTTTCCAAAATATAAAGTAGCAAAAATGAGACTTTACGTGATGTTTTTCTTTTGTTTAGCTCACAATTTGTATTATTTAATAGTAGAAATTTAGAAATTTGCTTGACTTGAAATTTGATTTTGTTGAAATTTGCGATTTTAAAAATCTTTTTTTTTGACATTTCCCATATAAATTTAGCAAAAATCGCACTAAACAAGCCACTACAAAATTGAGTAAAACCACCAAATTTGAAGTATTTAGCAAATTTTTGTTTTTTAAAATATGGATTTTGATTAAAAGTCATACAAAACTCTTAACCGATATTGAAATAAAAATTCTCCAAATTTTAGGAAGAATTTTTATAAATTTATTTTGCATTAATAACTCTATTGATTATTTCTAACCATGATTTATTAAACATCTCAATACTAAATTTATCTTTTAATTTTCTACCTTCATAGGCATATTTTAGGCGTGTAGCTTCGTTTATCATGAGAGCTTCTAGTGCATCTTTCATCGCTTGCGGAGTAAAATCAGTACTCAAAACTCCATCTTTGCCATCGCTAATTAACTCTTTTGCACCATCGGTTGGCGTTGCAAATCGCGCACAGTCAAAATAGATCGACTCAATTAAAGAATTTGGCAAAGTCTCTTTTAAACTAGGAAGAGCAACAATAGAGGCTTTTGAGTAATAGTGCGAAA
>CAUUFG010000088.1:0-5811 GCA_963544335.1 uncultured Campylobacter sp. | reverse complement strand
TTAGATAGATTTTGCGTTAAAAATTTGATTTAACTATTTTCGCCGAATTTCATCTGTTTTAATTCGCTCTTTATATCATCGCATCGCATAAAATGTTCGCCAATCAAAAACGCATCAACGCCCATTTTGCCTAGCTCGCAAAGCATTTTGTGATCTTTTAGGCCACTTTCTGCGACGATGATTTTGTTGTTTGGAATGAGCGGGATTAAGCGATCAAAAAGCTCTGGATTCATCGAAAAATCGATCAAATTTCGCTGATTTATCCCGATAATATCCGCCCCAGCAAAAATCGCCTTTTTCAAATCATCTTCATCATGAATTTCAACAAGCGCCTCCAATCCCAAATGACGCGCAAATTCAAGCATTTCTCGCAAATCGCCTTTAAGCACGCGAGCAATCAATAAAACAAAATCTGCGCCAAAAACTAACGCTTCTAAAATTTGATATCTATCGATTATGAAATCCTTACGCAAAATCGGCGTGTTTGTGTAGCGACGAATAAAGCTAATATAGTCTAAATTTCCCTTAAAAAAATGTGGCTCAGTTACCACCGAAAATGCGTTTGCGCGACCTTTTTCATACTCTATTGCAATCTGAATTGGGTCAAAATTTTCGCGGATTATACCCTTGCTAGGGCTTGCTTTTTTGACCTCGGCAATGATACGTATAGGCTCATCTATGCTCGATTTTAGCGCGTTTTTTACGTCGCGTGGCATAAATGGATTTGTGCTTAGCGTGCGACCTAATTCATCAAAACTCACGCGCGTTTTTTTGTGCTCTAAATCAATCTTTGTGCGCTCTAAAATTTCATCTAAAATCATTTTGCGCCTTTGTTTGAAATTTGAGTTTGGTTTTCATCTGTTGTAATCAAATTTTCTCCGCCATTTTTGCTATTTTTTATGCACAAATTTATCGCTGATATGTGCTCTTTTGCCTCTAATTCGTTGAAAAATTTAGATTTTTTATCGATTGTGTTAAATAGCTCGTCAGCCTTTTTGCATTCGCCTAATTTGTAGTATCCCCACGCTAAAGAGTCTATAAAATATGGCGTATTTGACGAATTTGGCTCCATTTCTAACGCTCGCTTTACCAAATTTATCCCCTTTTTAACGTCTAAATTATGACTAATCAGTAAATAACCATAGTAGTTAAAATGCTCGGCAAATTTAATGTCATAAACAGATTTTTCAAATTTATCGATGACGCGTTTGAGTGCTTCATCTTTAATATTTGGCGAATGTAGTTCATAATCAAACATAGCAGAAATTGCCAAATACTCCTTGTTTTTTGTTTTAATATAGTTTTCATCTGCGAGTTTTAAGGCGCTCTTTTTATCCCCTTTTAGCGAGTATAAATGAAGTAAAACATGATCATCTAAATGATATTTTTCCAAAACTTCAATCGCATCACTATATTTTTTTTCAAAATAATATAGCTGCCAAAGATGATTTAGATATTTTTCATCTTTTGTTGAGTCGTATAGCTCATAAAGTAGCTTTGGAATCTGCGAGTATTCGCGTCTATTTTTGTAAATATCAATCAAAATTTCACAATTTACACTATTGCAACCTTGCGTTTTGCGGTCATTTTCCAAAAGTTCCAATGCCTCATTTTCGCGTGATAGACGATTGATTAAAATGTCAGATAAGCGCAATAAAGTATCGATATTTTTGGCGTTTAATTCGTACGCTTCTTTGTAGTTTTGTAAAGCATTTTCAAATTTGCCAATATGCAAATATATTGCACCTAAAATCAAATAATTTCGCTCATTTTTATCCATTTTTGCGAGATTTTCCGCCAATTGAGTGGCTTCGGCGATTTTTCCCCCGTCTACCAAATATGCCACTTTTATCTGCGCAAAAGCCATATCTTGCGATAGTTTTTCATCGCCAAGCCTCATTAGGCCCGGCAAATCGCTATCTTTTGATGAGTAGCACCCACGCACCGCCTCTAATAAATATTCAGATTTTTGCGTATCAGCATAGAGTTTTTTGTAAATTTCACACTGTTCTGATGCTCTAGCGCCAGTAAGTGCATTCAATAATAAAAATGTCTCTTCTTGAGCCTTTTGTTCGATTTTACCAGCTTGCAAATTTAGCGCGATAAGCGCCGAAATTAGGACTTTTAAGTTCATTGTTTCTCCATATAATTTTGACTTGTTAATTTTGCTTTTTTAAAAATTTCTTTTGCTATTTGTGTAAAATCTTGCCCGTCATTTGATATAAATGGCGGTAAAATTTCACACACTCCGCGCGATTTTTTTTTAGCAAAAATTAACATTGTTTTGGCATTTTTATCTGCTTTTGGATGGATAAATTGCACCTTTAGTGGGCTAAATTTGTTCTCTTTTAACGCCTTAAAAACGCGTGAAACTTCGCTGCATTCATAACAAAATGCGATCGCTCCATTTTGTTTTAAAGATAAATTTGCTACGCATAAAAAGCTCTCAATCTCTAAATTTTGCGAGTAACGAGACAATTTTATGTGATCGTTTTTGCTTTGTAAAGCACCATCGCGGTAAAATGGTGGGTTTGAGACAATTAAATCAAATTTAGTAGAAATTTGCGATGAATTTTGCGTAAAATCATCTGCCAAATTTTGTGAATTTGATAGATTTTTAAATATAAAAGGGCTATTTTTTGCACTATCATCTACACAAAATTTTGTGTTAAAATTTGCGCTATCATCAAAATTAAAATTTGGATCAAATTTGTTAGTGTTAAATTTGGTGTTAAATTTAGAAAAATCCTCGCAAATAATCTTGCAATCTAGCCCGTTTTCGCGTGCATTTAAAAGCGAAATTTGGCAATTTATTTTTTGTAAATCAAGCATAAAAAGTTCAATTTGCGCAAAATCGCGCTTTAATAAAAGACCCAAAATCCCGCACCCGCACCCGACATCTAAAACACGAAATCCAGCGCGAATATTTGCATATTTTGCGATAAAATCCCACAAAAAAATCGTATCGCAATTGTATCGGTAGCCATCTTTTAGCTGAAAAAGCGTCATTTAGCCCAAATTTTTCTTGATATTGCAGATAATTTTATAAGCCGCATTCATCGCCACGACGATTGAGGCACCATTTTTTGTCGCTAGATCGCCACCAAGATAGAGATTTTTAATGTTTGATTGAAAATTTTCATCTAAAATCGGTACATGTTTTTCATCAATCGCGATACCTGAATTTTCCAAAAAATCCACCGGCATAATCCCGCCAATCGCGTAAATTATGCGGTTAAAATGTGCCGTTTGTCCATCTTCGCAAGTAACCAAAATATCGCCGTTCTCGCTCTTTTCCAAGCTTTTTAAAACATTTGAAAATTTAATTTTAACGCGCCCGCTCTCTTTAGCCGCTAAAATATCAGCTAAATTTATATCATTCAGCCTTGAAAACTCGCTCCCGCGGTAGCTAAGCGTAACGTCATTTTTCTCACTCAACCCAAGCGCATACTCAATCGCCGAATTCCCACCGCCAACGACTAAAATTCGCTCATTTTGGGAACATTTTTGCACGTTAAAATTTACATTTGCAGCGATATTGTACGGGATTTCATATGCCGGGCGATTAGGTTTCCCCATTTTGCCAATCGCAACAACAATATTTTTCGCTTTAAAAACATCACTCGCAGAGTGTGCCTCCAAAATCCCATCCGCGCCAACAGCCACGCGTCCGACCTCGCGACGAAATTTAACCTCGCAATCGCACTCTTTTAAAAGTGCATCAAAATACTCAATCGTGCTCTCTTTACTCCCTGAAACAAAGTTAAAATTTCCACAATTTTCACTCTCAAAACCACGATACTCTTTATCCACGCGCTTACCATCTTTATAATATGTTGCTATTGTTTGACAGCTTGTTTCGCCCTTTTCGATAAGCAAAATTTTACCTATTTTTGCCTTTTGCGCCTCTGCTACACACGCTACACCGCAAGGTCCAGCGCCTACGACTATTAAGTCATAAATTTGGCTCATAATTATCCTTATAAAAAATTTTAAAGCCAAATTATATTAACATAAACAAATATTTTTTTTAAATTAGGATAAAAAATGCAAGAAATTCTAAAAAATACCAAAATCGCGCAAAAAACACTACTAAATTTAACCCCAGGCGAAAAAAAACGTATCATTTTAGAGATGGCTAGACAGATCAAACTCTCGCAAGATGAAATTTTGCAAGCCAACAAACAAGACGTATCTCTAGCGCAAGAAAATCACCTAAATAGCGCAATGATCGAGCGTTTAAAGCTAGATGAGAAAAAAATCGGCGACATTTTGGCTAGCTTAGAACAAACCGCAAATCTACCAGATCCAATCGGGCGCGTAATAGATGGCTGGGTAAATCACGCAGGACTTCGCATAAACAAGATCGCGATCCCAATTGGCGTGGTTTGCGTTATTTATGAGAGTCGCCCAAATGTGAGCGCAGAGGTTGCAAGCTTGTGTTTTAAAAGCTCAAATGCTGTTGTTTTAAAGGGTGGAAGTGAGGCGCAAAATTCAAATTTAGCCATCATTGACGCGATAAAAAAAGCTCTAAAACAAAACAAAATCGATGAAAACGTAATTACATTTTTGAAAGATTTTCGCCATAAAGATTTAGATGAGCTTTTAAAAATGGATGAATTTATCGATGTTATTATCCCGCGCGGTGGCGAAAAGTTGGTCTCATATATCGCGCAAAATTCAAAAATCCCAGTCATCAAACACGATAAAGGAATGTGCCATATTTTCGTTGATGAGAGTGCTGATTTAGGAAGCGCGGTTGATGTTTGCGTAAATGCAAAGTGCCAAAAACCAAGCGCGTGCAATGCTGTTGAAACGCTACTAATACACGAAGCCATCGCGGCTGAGCTTTTGCCGGTTTTGCAGGCTAAATTTAACGAATTTGACGTAAAAATTCACGGCGAAAGCGACGTCGCGCAGTTTATGAGCGTCTATGAAATTTCTGAGAAAAGCTACGAAACCGAGTATTTAGATTATGAAATTAATATCAAAATCGTGCGAAATTTAGACGAAGCCATAGAACATATTTCGCGCTACTCATCGCACCACTCAGAGGCGATTTTAAGCCGTAATAGCGCGAATATCGATGCATTTTTTGCTGCGCTTGATAGTGCTTGTTTGTATGCGAATGCGAGTACTAGATTTAGCGATGGGTTTGAGTTTGGCTTTGGCGCAGAGATTGGGATTTCCACAAATAAACTTCACGCGCGCGGTCCGATGGGTCTAAATGAGCTAACAACTTACAAATATCAAATCATCGGCGATAATGATATAAGAAAATAGTGTTGAAATTTGGCGTGGAAATTTGAAAATTTGAATTTTAGACGCCAAAATAAGAGAATAAACGATAATTAAGCGATTTCATAACATTAATGAAATACTCTAAAGCAAATTTTATACTAGCCACTATATGTTTTAAAATTTAAAATAGATGAAATTTACCTGCTTGTTTTGTGGTGGCAAATGAGTGCAAGAATAGGCAAATTTGGCTTTAAAACATTAGCTGATGAGTTATTTTATGCGTGTAGATAGGCGCGGAACAGATGAAAAATGCGCCTATTTTTTATATTTGTTCTATTTTGTAAGGCTAGAAATATTTTCGTTTTGCTAATCATCTTTGCTTATTTAAGCAAAATGATAAATTTATCTATATAGTTAAAACGTGAGCTGATGTCCATTTTTATGGCTTGCTCATATGGCACAAAGGCGGTCAATATTGCAAAAATAATTCTGAAAATAGCAAATATTATAAATTTTTTGTTCTCTAAATTTGTTCTCTAAATTTGTTCTCTAAATTTGTTCTCTAAATTT
>CAUUFG010000087.1:0-5999 GCA_963544335.1 uncultured Campylobacter sp. | reverse complement strand
AACACAGTTAGCAAGACTTTTAGGACATACTAACCCAAAAATGATTTATGATGTACAAGTAAAAATACTTAGATGAAATGAAAACTTCAGAGAATTTCGACAGGAGAAGGAAAAACGGAGGAAGAAAAAGGGGAAGGAGATAGCAAATTCTACAAAAAATAGCAAGCTTCAATAAACCTTTAAGAGAGTTTTACATACGCGCATAAGCGGGTAATCAAGAGACACAGATAGGCATATTAGAGATTTTTTTATCCAGGGAAAAGGCAGTTTTAAAAAGTGCTTTTCACCCAATAAAGAAGAGAAATTGCCCTGAATTTTAAAAATAGCTACCACTCTCCTTCGCCAACGAAGAGAGAACTTCCAAATAGATACTAGCCCGCAAATATAAAACTTTAAAAGGTTGAATTTTAAAAATCTCTATTTTTAAAATTATTAACTTACTTAATTGTATAAAAACACAAGAGCCACTGAGAGAGTTCGCCCCGCAAGCGGGGCGCCCTCTCTCAGTGGAATTTTCCATAAAATATTTTTTTTCAAAATCAGCATATCTTTTCCATTTCCCTATTGGCTCATTATAACACACGGGTCTAACGCGTCAAGGGCGTCGCTGCGCTCGTAGATGGCAAAAATCCCGCCCTACGCTGAGGCGGGATTTTTGCCACCCTTGACACGTTCCCCCGTGTGTCGGAGACACCAATAGGTGAAATGGAAAGCTATGCTGACACATACCAGCGGGCGGGAGACTTCAAATCCCTCTCTGTCCGCCACCTATTAATTTCAAATCTCTTTTAAAGATATCCGATAAAAACTTTGAGTGATGCAAAAAGTCAACTTATGATAATTTTAAAATCTTTAAAAGCACACAACTAAAAATAAATTTTTAAGCAAAACTTTTTTTAAAAAATAGCTTTTAATAATCAAAAGTAAATATATTCTTAAAAAATAACTTAATAAAAAAATATTATTTAAATTTTATTTGAAAATAGTTATACTTCGCACTTACTTCATATTTCAAAGGAGAACCATAATTATGGAAAAATTATTCAAAGTCATTGCGTCAGCGTTTTTATTATTTAGTTTAAGTGCCACAACTGCATTTGCAGATTCTGCAAAAGGGCAAAAATACTACTTAAAATACATGAAAGATGTAACAGGCATGAAAGGTGATAAATTCACATCAGGACACACACAAGCAGAGTGGGAAGCATTATTTGCTGGAAGTGCGGAAAAATTTGTCGAGGAATATAGCAAACAATATCCAAGCTTAAAAGAATTTTTTGAAAGTGATAAATTCCCTAAATTTATGCCACATATAAAAGATTTTTGCATTGAATACGCAGCAGATAGTGGCAAAGTTCCACACTGCTAATCTTTGATTAAGGGCAAATTATGAAAAAATTTATTGCTCCACTGCTATCTTTAGCGGTGGCTTCAACTGTTCAAGCAAAAACAAACACTACACAAACTTTACAACAATTAGAACAACAAGTAAAAGCTCTACAAGCTCAAATTGAAGAGCTAAAAAGTGCACAGGTCGCCCAAGCTAAACAAAGCGAAGAGATCGCCTCTTTAAAAACCCAACTCACAGAGGTCAAAAAACACGATAGCGGCGATAACATCAAGTGGAATATCGATTTTCGCACAGCTTACGATCACGTAAATTACAAGATAAATGACACGAAAATATCGCCAACAGGTAAAAAACAGAGCAAAACTAGCAAAAAACACAATGGAATTTGGACAAATAAGCTAATTTTAGGCATGTCTGCAAAACCGCTTGATAATCTAGCATTTCACGGCTCTGTTGGTGTTTATAAAGCTTTTGGACAAAACAATATCGCACAAAGCTCGTATTTTCAAAATTTCGACTGGTACGATTCACAAAAACCAAACGACACGACTTTGCGTTTGCGAGAGGCGTATTTTCTATATTATGGAAATTTAGGCGAAGTCCCATATAATGTAAGTTTTGGACGTCGCCCATCAATTGATGGATTTTTGGCAAATTTGCGCTCTGATGTTGAGCCTGGCTCACCAACAGGACACAATATAAATATGCAGTTTGACGGCGCTAGTTTTAAATTTGACCTAGATAAAATCACACAAATTGACGGCGCGTTTATTAAGCTTTGTATCGGGCGCGGATTTTCCGAAACTACCGGCGCATATAGCATGAATCAAGGCACAATGGGCTTTAATCCAGGCTACGTAAATGATGATAAAAATCCAGATATGGATTTAGCGGGGCTTATTTTGCAGTTTTATGACAACGGGCAATATAAACTCATGGGAAACTACTTCATCGCGAAAAATTTGATGGATATGGATATAAAAGGCATGGCGGTTACACCTTTATATGACGCGAAAGGCAAACAAATCGGCGCAATAAACACTCCTGCATTCGATTTTACCGACGTTGGCGATATGAGCGGTGGTGCGCTTAGCTTTCAAATAAACGGTATCGGCAATGGCATTAGCGACTTTTTAGACGATACAGTGCTATTTGCTTCATATGCCTTTAGTAAAACTAAACCAAACAAAAACAAACTAGGCGCAATAACGCCGAGCGGAATGGGGCAAGCAAGCGGAATGCTAGGTAGCGAAGATAGCAAATTTGGCTCATCTATCTATGTTGGCGTGCAAATGCCAGGCGTGTTTGATGGCGATAGATTCGGACTTGAATACAATCATGGTAGCAAATATTGGCGTAGCTTTACATACGGCGAAGACACGCTTGTGGGCTCAAAATTAGCCGCTCGCGGAAACGCATATGAAGCATACTATAAAATGCCAATTTTAGGCGAAAATTTAACCGCTCAACTTAACTATATTTACATAGATTATGACTATACGGGCAGTGATACATTCTTTGGCTGGACAGGCACTCCTATGAAAGTAGAAGATACCCCAGGTGCGATAAAAAGCGCACAACAAATTCGTGCGCAAATTAGATATCGCTACTAAATTAAATTTCTCCAAATTTTTGGAGAAATTTTCTTTTCGAATTTAGAAATTTAAATTTTTTAAGGAAATTAATCGTGGATAAAATATTAGAAGAGGCTTTAAAAGATATCCAAAAGCATGAAAAATTAAGTCGTCGTGACGCGCTTAAAATTTTTGGCGCATCACCTCTTGTAGCCGCGCTTTTAGCGGAAGCTTCTATGCCAACTGACGCGGAAGCGGCTTCTGATGCTACGGGCAAAATCGTAATAGTAGGCGCAGGGCTTGCCGGTCTTTCAACCGCCGCAAGATTAACTAAAAAATTAAAAAATCCAAACATCACAATAATAGATCCGAATCCAAAATCAGTCTCCTATCAAGCAGGAACAAGCCTAATCGCAGCTGGCGTAATGGATAAAGAAGATGTAGATTATGATACTGCGGATTTTTTACCAGATGGTGTTGAGTGGATACAAAAAGCCACAGCAAATTTTGACCCAAAAGCAAACAAAGTAATCTTAGATGATGGTAGCGAGATAAGCTATGATTATTTAGTAATAGCAACTGGCATAATGTTAGATTATGGTGCAGTAGATGGGCTTACAGGCATGACAACGACAAGTTCAACCGACAATGCCGAAGTAAAACAAACAATCGGCAAAAACGGAATTTATTCACTCTACTTTATCGATGGCGCAGTAGATGCAAAAGCTGGAATCGATGAGCTAATTGCCAAAGCAAAAGCTCTACCGCAAGGACAAAAGTTAGAAGCTGTATTTTCCGATTCGCCAACAGCGATAAAATGCGGTGGCGCACCTAAAAAAATCGCTTACATCACAAATGATTTGCTAGAGCGTGCAGGGGTAAAAGATAGAGTTAATATCACATTCTACACAAATTCAGGCGCATTGTTTAACGTCCCAGAGTATGCAAAAGCGATAGAAGAGCAATTTATTAAACGTGATTTTAAATTCTTTTACAAAACAAAACTAGTCGCCGTAGATCCGCAAACACAAACAGCTACTTTTGAGAAAAGTTGGGAAGAAAAAGGCGAATGGGATGAGGACTTGCAAGAGTTTGAAATGGTAAAAAAGACAGAGCAATTCCAAAAGAAATTTGACTTTTTGCACGTCGTTCCACACCAAAAAGTAAATAAAGCAGTCGCTGATTCGCCTGTTGGTTCGGCTAATGGTTGGGTGCCTGTAGATAAAGAGACACTTCAACACGTAGTCTACAAAAACGTATTTTCACTTGGCGATTGCGCCGCTATTCCACTGGGCAAAACAGGCGGAAGTGCACGCAAACAATACAAAGTCGTAGTATCAAATTTGATCGCGCAAATGGAAGGCAAAGAGCTAACCGCAAAATACGATGGCTACACCGTTTGCCCGCTAATCACCAAAATCGGGCGCGTGATGTTTGCTGAGTTTGACTGGAAGGGTGTAGCACCTAGTTTCCCACTAGATCCAACGCAAGAACGCTGGACAATGTGGCTTTTAAAGGCGTATTTAATGAAGCCAATGGTAATGCACGGAATGTTGCCTGGGCGAATTTAATTAAATTTTAAAATTTAAAAAGGAGGGTAAAATGCGCTATTTTGGAAAAATTTTCTTTGGCGTTTGTTTGGCGTTTGTTGGAATTTGTATGGGTGAGGAAAATCAACAACTAAACAAAGAGATTGATAAATTTATAAAAGATCAAAAACTAGAAGTCGTGGATTATGATTATGTTAGCAAACATTTAGGCGATGGCACAAGAGATGGCGCAAAAGCCCTATTTATAGATACTCGCGCAAATAAAAAATATCTAAAAGAGACAATTCCATCAAGTATTCAAATAGAAGATAATAAATTTGACGAGCAGTTTAATCGCATCGCAAATACCGCAAAAGATCGAGAAATAATCATCTTTTGTAAAACTTTTGAGTGTCAAGGAAGCGTCAATGTCGCTGTTAAATTAAAACAAAAAGGTTTTGCGAATATTAAAATTTACAAAGGTGGAATCTCACAATGGCGCGATAAAAATTACATTGAAATAGGCGCAACTATCGCTAAAAATGCAATTGAAGAAAACTCCGCACTTTTAATCGATGCACGTCCGCATGCTAAATTTCTAACAGAGAGTATAGTTGGTGCGATTTCGATACCAGATACGAAAATGGATGAGTTTAGTGGACGTTTTCCGATCGATAAAAACGCGTCTATTATCACGTTTTGTCAAGGCTATGAGTGCAAAAAATCTCACGCCCTAGCGCAAAAATTGATCTCTCTTGGCTATAAAAATGTAGCAAATTTCTCAGGTGGAATGAACGCTTGGAAAGAGGCGGGATTTAAAACTACAAAGAGCGACGCAACGAATAAAAATGCGCTAACCGCGCTTTCTAAGCCATTTTTAGGGCCTATTAAAAAAGGTCTTGATGAAGGGACGATTGATTTTGAGTGGTTTTTAAATAATTATAAAAATTTACCAAAAGATGTAGTGATAGTAGACGTGCGCAAAAAAAGCGAATATGAAAAGGGGGCTTTGTCAAATTCGCAAAATATCTCTTTTGAAGAAAATAGCCCGAAAGATTTTCTAGAAAAACTTCCAAAAAACAGCTACATTATATTTCATTGTCTTGCAGGTTCTCGCTCATTGGAAGCTTGGCAAACAGCTAAAAAAGCTGGTTTTACAAACGCAGTTTATCTTGACGCGACTATAAAATGCGATAAAAATGAGTGCAATTTTACACCAAATGAGACATTAGAACCAACAGATTGGTAGAATTTAGCTATAAAATCCGTGTCAAATTTGAGTAAAATTTACTTAAATTTGACACAAAAATCAGACTAAATTTTAGTGCAAATTTGGCGCGTAATGCATTCGCAAATTTAAAACAAATAGTTAAAAATCACTTTTAATTTTAAAAAATCTCAAATTTTGTAACAAAAAAATCAAATTTAATTTAACAATCTTAAAAATTTATCTCCTTTTAACTCAAATTTTTGCATATTTTGTGAGCCTAAATTTTAAAATTTAGAGCATAAAAAAAGATATTTTATGAAAAAATCACCCATTTG
>CAUUFG010000086.1:0-6010 GCA_963544335.1 uncultured Campylobacter sp. | reverse complement strand
ATCGCGCTCCAATTTGTTTTTAAATTCGCGCAAATTTTAGTCCATTTTTTGCATAAATTTAAAAACAAATTTACAAAACTAAACTCAAATTTAGCACCAAATTTAAAATTTGTCGCCCACGTCTTTACAGGGTAGGGCGTAAAAATTTGTTTTAAATTTCTATTAAAATCGATGCTAAATTTCATCAAAAATTTATTTTACTTCCCAGAAAAATTCAATCCAATCATTTGCCTCTTTTACGGCAAAATCAGGACTTAAAATCGCTGTTTTTTTATAAAAAATAGTAGCGATTTTAAACTCGCAATGCGGAAATTTCTCGCGCAAAATTCTTAAAATTTCACTCATACTCTCGCCGCTATCAATGATATCATCGACAATTACGACGCGTTTAAATTTTGTCAAATCAGGAATATTGAAAATTTGCAAAGTGTCTAATTTTTGCGTGTCATTGTAGTGGATAGAATTTAGCGAAAATAGATTTCTTGTGTCTAAATTTATCGCCAAAAAATGCCCCAAAGTCATGCCGCCACGTGCAATCGCAATAAGCGCATCTGGATTAAATTTGGCTATTTCGCCACCTAAATTTCGCACATCACTAACAAATTCATCAAATTTATACTCAATCATAAAAACCTCACAATAAAAGATAAAACGCTAATAATCGCCAAAACAACGACACCTAATGTAATTTTCTCAAATTCTCTTTTTGCTATTCGCACCAGCAAATAAGCAATGAATCCAAAAGCAAGACCAGTTGTAATAGAGTAGGTAAAAGGCATTAAAAATGTAATAAAAAATGTAGCGATTGCAAAGGCATCATCTTTAAAATCAATCTTTTTAACCTCGGAAAACATCAAAATTCCAACACAAACTAGCACAGGGTATATCGCATTTGGTGGTATGGCTTTAAAAAGTGGCAGCATAAAAAGCGTAAGCGCAAAAAGCAACCCGGTAAATACCGCCGTAAGCCCCGTGCGTCCGCCAGCTTCAACCCCACTTGCACTCTCTGCAAAAGACGTTGTTGTAGATACGCCAAAAACAGCGCCAAGCGCGCTTACTCCTGCATCTACTTGAAGTGTTTTTTCTAATTTTTTTTCACCTTCATTGTTGTTTTCATCGAAAATATTTGCGCGATTGCCAACGCCTGAAAGAGTGCCTAGTGAATCAAAAAGATCTGTGATAATAAACGTTACAATAATAGGAATAAGCGCGATAGTAAGTGCACCTTTTATGTCTAGTTGTCCAAAAATAGGGGTTATAGGCTCAGGAAGCTCAAAAATAGCTTTTGGAAATTCGCTAAAACCGCCACTCCATGCTATCAAAGATGTAGCCAAAATAGAAAGAATAAACGCAGCTTTAATTTTAAGAGAGTAAAAAACAATAACAAGCACAAGCCCAGCGACGCCGATCAATGTATTTTTATTGCTTAAATCACCAAGGCTAACCAAAGTGACCGGATTGTCGCTGATGATTCCCATCTCTTTTAGCCCTATAAATGCGATAAAAGTGCCGATTCCAACACTAATTGCGCGACGCAAATCCATCGGAATGCTCTTTAAAACCCAAATTCTAAAATTTGTAAAACTAAGCGCGACAAAGATAATTCCGCTAATAAAAACAATTCCCAAAGCTGTTTGCCACGGAATTTTTTCACCCAAAACAAGCGCGTGCGTAAAGTAAGCATTTAGCCCCATACCCACACTCATCGCCACAGGTGTGTTTGAATAAATTCCGTTTAAAATCGTCGAAATTATTGTAATTAGCGCAGTTGCGGTAATTAACGCGCCCATTGGCATACCAGCTTGCGACATGATAAATGCATTTACAGGCACAATATAAACCATCGCCAAAAATGTCGTTAAACCGCCGTTGAATTCTTGCTTAACGTTTGTGTTGTTTTGGCGCAACTTAAAAAGATCCATCTTTTTACCTTTGTTTGTGAGATTTTTTGCGTAATTTTCGCCAAATTTACGCAAAATTGTGGGCGCATTTTAGCATTTAAATATTTAAATTTCGCCCCTAATTTGCGCGAATTTGGCGTTTTTTTGCACAAAATTTTCTATTAAATTTAGCTTTTTTGGATTTAGTTTTAATTCTAGCTTAATTACAGCACATTTAAATCCGAGCTCTTTTAATTTAGCATAATCTTTCATTGTTGTTAAAATGCAATTCGCGTCATATTTTTGCAATAAATTTTCTATCTCATCAAATTTAAAATCGTGATGATCTTCGAAAATTTCCACGCCAACGCAAAGGCTAAAATATTCACGCAACCGCTCAGGCTTAGCAATAGCTGTAATTAAAAGTAAATTTTTACAAGAAATTTCATTGATATTTTGGGTTTGGCTTTGTAGCTTTGCGTCTAAATTTGGCGTAGAATTTGCCACTAAATTTTCATAAACAATCTCACTTTTTCGCGTTAAATCGCCATCTTCGATAATTAAATCCGCAAATTTTGCAAAGCTTTTTGGATATCGATACGCCCCACTTGGCAAGGTCAAATTTGAGTGCGAAAAGGGGCGCGAGTGGAGCAAAATATCAAATTTGGCAATTTGAAATTTAGAAAATCCATCATCAAGTAAGATTAAATTTGCGCCATTTTGCATAGCCATTTTTATCCCTAAAGCCCGATTTGCCGATACTATGACGTTTGCGCCGCGGAGCGATAGGGCGTATTCCATCGCCTCATCGCCACTTTTTTTTACGTTTGTTAAAATTGCGCCATCTTTTGCAACTAAAATCGCACCGCTACTTTTGCGCCCGTATCCACGAAGCACAATAAATGTCTGAAATTTGGGCGAAAAATGCTCAAAAAGCATCCTTGTAAATGGCGTTTTGCCACTACCGCCAAGAATCAAATTTCCAACGCTAATTATAGGAATTTCATATTTTTGTGACCCTTTTTTGTAAATTTTAAAGGCAAATTTAAGATAAATCGCCAATGAGTAGAGCAACGATAGTGGAAGCAACATATAGCTTATGCAAATTTGAGTGAAATTTGGGCTGTAGAAATATCTCTCAGCCCATAAAAAAAGCGATCTTTTAAACATGCTTTTGCGCTACAAATTGTAAATTTCAGACACGATTTCGCGCGATTTTTATAATTTTTTCGCAAATATAATTTACTTCATCATCGCTCAAATCGGCATAAATTGGGAGCGAGAGCACTTGCTGATAGTTTTTGAGCGCGTTTGGAAAGTCATTTACTTTATAATTATATTTTTTCTTGTAATAACTTAGCAGATAAATCGGAATATAGTGCAGGGCGGTCGCAATTCCGCACTCTTTTAGCTTTTTGGCAAAATCATCGCGATTTTTATCGATTTTGATGATAAATTGCGTGTAGATATAATCGTCGCTGTATTCTGGCAGGCTAATATGCGGACAATCGCTGAGCGCTTCGTGATACATTTTGGCGATTTGTTTGCGCCTAGCGATGAAATTTGGCGTTTTTTTAAGCTGAGCTAGGGCGTAAGCAGCGGCGATTGAGTTTAGATCGTATTTTTGCCCGACTTCCGTGATGTCATAAATATATGTAAGAGAGCCAAATTTATCAATCGAACTAAGCGTTAGAGCATTATTTCGCACAAGACGGGCGCGTTCATTAATGCGCTCATCATTTGTTACAAAAAATCCAGCTGTGGCGACGGCATCTTGGGCTTGCGGATTTATCTGAAAACAAGAGATAAAAGAGTCTCTGATTGAGCCGATTTTTTTGCCGTTGTATTTTGCGCCCATTGCGCGAGATGCGTCGTCGATGATTTTTATGTCATACTCTTTTGCTAGGGCGTAAATTTCGTCCATTTGTGGGCAAATTCCAGCTGTGTGCGAGATAAATGCGGCTTTTAGCTTTTTATTTTTGTGTATTTTTAACGCCCTTTCAAGCCCTTTTATGCTGATATTAAAACTATTCTCATCAATATCGACAAACACCGGTTCAGCGTCAAAATGACGGATCACTTCCGGCACATTCGGATAAGAATTTACCGAGCATATGATCTTATCGGCGCGTTTTATATCCATCGCGCAGAGTGCTAAGTGCATCGCCGAAGTGCCATTTGTGGTGCTAACGCCAAATTGTGTCCCGAAAAACTCGCAAATTCCTTTTTCAAATTTGGCGACCATATTCGCGCCGTTGTTATAGAGTGCCTCTTTGATTAGTTTCTCTTCTGTCTCGTCTATTTGCGAGCGAAAAAATGGAATTTCCATGGCTTAATCCTTATTTTTTCTAATATGCGCGATATTTGGCATACGCATTTTAAATTTGTATCTATTTACTCTTTCTTGAACAAAATTTACAAGCTTTTTATCAAACTCATCGCGCATTTCATCGAAATTTTTGCCATCATCATAATATGCGCGCAACACCTTATCTAGCTGCGCATATGTGTAGCCAAGCTCCTTTTCATCGCTTTGCCCAGGCCAAAGCTCAGCAGATGGGGCTTTATTTATTATCGCGTCTGAAATTCCTAAATACGAAGCAAAATCGTATAATTCGCTTTTAAAAATTTCGCCAATAGGATTAAACGCGCACGCCAAATCGCCATAAATCGTGCCGTATCCAAGCAATCTTTCGCTTAAATTACTCGTGCCCACGACGATGCCATCCATAAAAAACGACGTATCATAAAGCACGCACATGCGAAGTCTGGCGGCTAAATTTCCGCGTCTGGCGTTATTTAAAATGCCGACTGTATCTTCATAAGCGCTAATCATCGGCTCGATATTTACGAGTTTATAAACGATTCCGAAACTATCGCAGTGTTTAATTGCGTCTTGTCTGTTTTGTTGGCTTGAGGTTTTGGTTGGTAGGATAATTCCATATGTGTTTTTGAAGCTAATTTCAGCGCAAAGTGCTGAAACAATGGCAGAATCTAGCCCGCCACTTATGCCGATTATGAAATTTTGATGTGGCGTTTTGGCGCGCTCATCTTTAATGAAATTTAGAAGTTTGTCTTTGAGTTTTGCGTGTTTCATTAAAATTTCCTTAAAAAAATAATTTAAGATTTTATTACATATAAGGTAAAATACGGCTAAATTTAAAACAAAAAGGTAAAAAATGGAAATTTTAAGCAGAGCTTTTGGCACGCTTGCGACAAATTGTTACATAGCTAAATTTGGCGATAAATCGGTGGTGATTGATCCTGGGCAGGGGAGCTTTGAGTGGATTTGCGAAAATGCGGGGCAAATTTTAGCTGTGATTAATACGCACGGGCATTTTGATCATGTGTGGGATAATTTTTTCTTGCAAAAGAGTGGGGCGAAAATTTACATTCATAAAGACGATGCGTTTATGATTGAAAATGATCCTTTTGGCATGCTAAAATTTCGCATGCAAGCTGATGTGAAATTTGATGAAGGCAAGATAAATTTAGGCTGTGATTTATCTATGCAAACTAAATTTGTAAACGGCTGTGCGAATAATTTTGATCTAAATTTTAATCAAAATTTAGCGGAAAGTAAGAGTGTAGCTGATGCTAAATTTAGTTTTAGCACTCAAATTTTAAAGCAAAATTCGGATGGAAATTTGCTTCAAAACTCGTGTAATTTTGGCGATAAAAATATGAATTTGGATGAAATTTGCACGCAAAATAGTTTAAATCCAGCTCAAATTTGCGTAAAAGTGTGGCATTTTGCAGGACATACACCAGGAAGCTGTGTTATAGAGATTGAAAATGTGCTTTTTAGCGGAGATTTTTTATTTAAAGGGGCGATTGGACGTTATGATTTTCCGTTTTCTTCGCGTGAAGCAATGTGTGTGAGTTTGGAAAAAATAAAGCTATTTTATGCCAAATTTGGTGATTTTAAGCTTTTGCCAGGGCATGGCGAGAGTTCGACGCTTAGCGATGAGATGGATAGTGTTGAATATTATTTAAAAAAGTTGCAACGCGTTTGATATTTTATATACTTAAAATGGTTTTAATATGCGATTTGTAATATCTAAAATATATAAATTAATATTAAGTATGACAAGAAAATATATTTTTATTATTGAAAACTGCAATTTTCA
>CAUUFG010000085.1:0-6443 GCA_963544335.1 uncultured Campylobacter sp. | reverse complement strand
GATTTCTAAAATTTAAGCCACGGATTATAGCTAATAAATATTTAATTTTTTTTTATATGAATTTTGGATGTTTTGACGAAAAAGTCAAATTTATTCGCCAAAACATACGAAATTTATTTAATGGATTCGCCCATTGAGATTATATTTCCATTAATTTTTACGCCATTATATTCAAAAGTTCGCGCAATTTTATCGGCTAAAATCGGCATTGAAGTCACAGCTTTACACACTCTTGAATCTGCTTGTGTGTCCTTTGTAGATAACACATAATAAACAAGTGGCGATTTGTCTGTGTCTTTATGAAATTCATAGTGCAAACACTTTTTACCACTTGCTGTAAGCGTGATTTTCGCGACGCCATCTAAATCAAATTTACCATCTCCAATCGCACCACGATAGTTGGTCATGGATAAAATATCGTCTGCGTATTTACCTTGCGAAATACCATAACTTACAATCTCGGTCGTGATTAATGCCACATTTTGGGCAAATTTAGCCACTTCTGCATCATCACGCGCGGCGACTAATTTAGGCAGAGCAACTGCCGCCAAAATCCCCAAAATTACGATAACAAATACAAGCTCAATCATCGTAAAAGCCTGTCTCATAAAGTCTCGTCTCATGAGAAACTCCTTAAAAAATTTCATTTTCACACATATATGAAAACAGATGATTATATCAAATTTTAAGTAGTAAGAAATAAGCCTATTTGAAAAAATAGGCTTACATAAAAAGGAGGTTATATGTTAAAGGGTGAGCGAATTATACAGTTTAAAAAGTAAATTTATAGTTAATAAAATTTATTATTTAAAATATTAAGACTTTTTAGCTCTGATTAAGCTTCTGTTAATTTTATATTAATCAAAAACTATTAATATTCCGCGGTCCAACAATAAAAACCTCCTTTTTGTAACATCGGTAATTGAAATTTATTTTTTGATTACCGTTTGTTTTTATTCGTTATAATCGCGACTTTAATTTTTATTTTAGAGAGAAAAAATGGCGACAATTTGCGATATTTCAAACAAAAAAGCACAAATTTCATATCCAATTTCATGGAAATATAAAGTAGTTTTGGAAAAATCAGATTCAAATTTGGTATTAATTGACACCGCGATGGACGGCGCAGAGTATAAAATTTTTCCATCTCGCACAAAAGGAAACTACGAAAGCTTCGAAATTACGGCACATATTATTGATGAAGCGCACAAAAATTTGGTCTTTTCTAAATTATCAAAAATCGCCAAATTTGTCTTGTAACTAAAATTTCAAATCAAAGGAAAAATAGTGGAAATTTTTATCGAAAAACTAAATTTTAACGCACAAAATTTAGATAAAAAAATAGAAGCGGAGACAATTTTAAATTTAAGCTACGAAATTTCGCTTACATATTTAAATAGACTAGATAAAAATGCAAAAATCGCCAAATTTAGTGAGCTGATTTTAGAATTTTGCACAGATTTAGCCCAGCTAAATTTAATCGCAGATCAAAATATAAAAGCAGTTTTTGATGGCGTAAAACGTGCATTTATCCAAGACGAAGAGGAGTATTTATATCGATTAATGAGCGAAAAAGAGCGCATTTCGCGCCAAATTTTAACGCAAAAAAACGAGATAAAAGAGCTGATGTTTGATACGTTTAATGCCCTAGAAATGCGCTTTGCAAATGATAAAATTTCATCAAATTTAACAATCAAACGCGCGTTAAACGAAAAGATGCTCGATGAGACAATAATGAAAGAGTACCTTAGCGAGATCAGCGAAACAGCCTTTTTAAGCGCGATTGAAAACAACGAAAGTTTAAGCGTAGATGTGCAAGAAAAAGCAAGCCAAAGAGCGGAAAAAATCGTCTATATAGCAGCGTGCGAGAGCGAATTTAATCGCGAAATTTTTGCCAAAATCATAACAATTGTTATAAATGAAGCGGTAAATGTCGCAAATGCTAGTCAAATTTACGCCACAGAGCTAATCGAAGGCGCTGTTTTAGGGGCAAATTTGGGGCTAAAAAAAGCTGTTGAAAAATTCAAAAACGACCATAAATTTTCGCCAATTGCGCCTAGTGAACAGCTTTTTAATCCAGATGATGAGACCATAAAAGTGCTAAAAAATTTACAAATTTCAGTAGTAAATCCAGCAAAAGAAAAGCTAGAGATGATTTTAGCCAAAGATTTTGACAACTATTTTGTTAAATTTAAAAGAATTTCAAGCGATGTTGCGCAAAATTTGGGCGAAAAATTAACAATCACAGCTGAAAATTTGAGTGAAAAGTTAACCATAACAGCACAAAATTTGGGCGAAAAATTAGGCGAAAAGAGAGAAAAAATCAGCGAAAGTGCGGAAAATATAGCCGAAAAAATCAAATCCAAAATCGGCGAAATAGGATCGCGCGAAAAGATAAATGAAATAAACAAAATCGCTTCACAAAAGCTAGAAAATGTCATCTCACAGGCCAAAGAACACACAGAAAAGCTCAAATCCAATCTAAACAATAGCGATAAATTTGAGAATTTCAAAAGCAAAATAGTCAAATTCGAACGCTACTTTCTTGATAAATTTGAGAATTTAAAAAACAAGGACAACAAATGATAAAATCTTTCTTTGCTTCGCGAAAGTGGGCTTTGTGGGCTTATGGCGGGGCTTTTATCATCATCATCGCGCTAGTTTATCAAACACATCTAAACGTCGCCATAAACAACTGGTATAAAGATTTTTACGATATCTTGCAAAACGTAAAAGATCACAATATAGACGAATTTTGGGATGGAATTTCGAAATTTCTATTCATCGCGATGCCTTATGTGCTTACATACATGTTTGTATCTTTTTTTGCGAGCCACTGGGTCTTTCGATGGCGAGAGGCGATGACGTTTGAGTATCTTAAATTTTGGCAAAATTGTCCCCGCGATATTGAGGGTAGTTCTCAACGTATGCAAGAAGACGTCTATCGATTTGCAAAGATTATGGAGAGTCTTGGCGTGCAAATTTTACGCGCAATTATGACTTTGATCGCCTTTGTGCCCGTGCTTTGGGCACTTAGCGAAAAGGTTGATTTGCCATTTATTCGCGATATAAATGGCTCGTTGGTGTGGATTGCGCTTGGTATTAGCATCGGCGGGCTCGTTATTTCGTGGTTTGTTGGCATAAAGCTTCCGCATCTTGAATACAACAATCAACGCACCGAGGCTGCCTTTAGAAAAGAGCTAGTTTTCGCAGAAAACGACAAGCAAAATTTCGCGCAAACTCCGACAATAATCGAGCTTTTCACCGGACTTAAAATCAACTATTACAGACTCTTTTTGCACTACGGATATTTTAATATCTGGCTTATTTCGTTTTCGCAAATTCTTGTTATTGTGCCATATATATTGATGGGAAATGGGCTTTTTACGGGACTTATCACGCTTGGCATTTTAGTGCAAGTTAGCAACGCATTTAGCCAAGTGCGCGAGAGTTTTTCTGTGTTTATTAACAACTGGACGACAATCACCGAGCTTCGTTCGATACATCGCCGATTAAAAGAATTTGAAGAAAATATAAATTATAGAGGCTAAATTTTTAACCCAGTGCGCAAATTTAGCCAAGCTGGGTTGAGTTTTAAATTCTTAAAAATTTACGCATTTAAGGCAAATTGCGCTAATTAAACAGCGCGCAAATTTTTTAAAACTTTTTTAAAAATATTAAACCAATAAATTAATCCACTTTTGGCACTATTTTATTAACGCGGTTTTAAGATTAAATTTGGCTAGAAATTTGATTGTGCTACGTAAAAATCGTGGCGCAAATTTGGCTAGAAATTTAAAACTCAGCGCGATTTTAATTTAAATTCAATCTAGATTTATTCAAATTTAAAATCCCGCCGCAAATGCTAAACGCCTACAAATCATCTCTTTTCTAAAAAATCTAAGTTATGCAAAACGACATGAGCGACAGCCCGCCGTTGCGCCCATTAAGCTCATAAAGTCTTATCAATAAAAACATAAATTTGTGATTAATAGTTTCTATGTCATATAAAAACTTAGCAAATTTTATCACAACGCCTTAGGAAAAATTTACGCAAAATTTGATCGCGTGTTTATTTAAATTTTTTATGAAATTTTTTTGCACTAGCTGTTTGTGCGATGGATTGAGTTAAAATTTGCACTCTTTTGCGCACAAAAACTACGCTGATTTTTACTAAATGTAGTCTCAACAAGCAAATTTATGCAATTTAAACAAACACCAAATAAGATACTAATTTAAAATTTAGCCATAAATTTTACACAGCCAAATGAGCGCAAATTTCACTCACACTGGGTTTAAAAGCGAAAAAATACAGGACGTTTTAGATATTTGCATTTAAACCAAAAATCACTCAATCAAAGCAAAATTAAGCACCGCATAAACCAACAAATGCGAGCAAATTTTATGTAAAATTTGAGTTTAAAATTTGGATTTTGCGTTGTTTGAAATTTGCCATTTAAATTTGACTTTGCAGTGCTTAATTTGCGACGCAAAAATAAAAAACATCAGAAATTTGCGCGTTTATTTTGCAAGATAAGAGCAAATTCAGATTTTTAAAATCAAAAATATCAACACAAATCTGCGCTAATATCTTTATAAATTTTCAAATCATTGCGCTTTGCTTGGTGGCAAATTTGCCGATAAATTTAGTTTCTACGCAAAAATTAAATTTTTAGCGCAAATCGTTGCTGTTTAAAATTTAAAAAGCCAAATTACATCAAACAAACTTAAAGACCAAAAAGAAATTAAAAGCAAATTTTCGCCAAAACGCTATATTTTTCACACCTAAAATCCGCTCTTTTTTTAAAATTTATCTCCAAATCCCCCATAAAATCGCGCCCCAAATAACAACCGCTAAGATTATTGCCAAATTCACAGCCGCACTCGCAGCATCTTTTGCCGCGCCGGCTAATGGATGAAAATCAGGTTGCACTAGATCAACGACGCGCTCAATAGCCGAATTTATGCACTCCACAACAAGCACAAACAAAAGCGACACAACCAAAAGAAGGTGCAAAGCAAGCGAAATTTCCAACCAAATTTGCACCAAAATCAGCGGAATAAACAGGCAAATTTCTATGCGAAAACTTCGCTCATTCGCCCAAATATCGCGCAATCCAGCACAAGCATAGCCCCAATTAGCTAAAAAACTATATTTTGGTTTCATCGTGTTCCTTTTGATTTAAAGATTGAGTTTGAGTTTAATAAATTTTGATTAGAAATTTAGTTTAAATTCGGTGCAGATTTTCACCAAATTTAAACTAAAAATATTCGCACTAGGTAGAATATCGCCAACATAAAATAAACAAATCTACCAAAATTGAGCCCGAAAAATCGATCTAATTCCTTAAAATTTAAGCATATTATAGACGCTATCTAATAATAAATATCGTTTATCAAGCTTTCCTTTATAAAAAGGCTCAAGTGTCTCTTTGTATGCTGTTTGGAAAAATTTCTCGTTGCTAAGCTCCATTATTGCGCTATTTACGGCATCTAGTAGCTCTTTATTTCCTTTTTTAACAGCAACTGCGATGAAATCATAACGCCCCACAATCGGCACAGATGTTTCAAGAGTAGAGTCTATTAGCGGAAGTGTTGCATTTAAAATATTTGTGTGCAAATAGCTATCAGCCTCGCCATTTTTAAGCTTTGCGTAACAATCTTTTGCGTTGTTGCATGGGACCATATTTATATGCAAATTTGGATTATCTTGCTGAAATTCATCACTCGTAGTCTTTGGAATAATCAGAGTTTTATGATCTCGCAAATCTTTAAGGCAAGTTATATTTGCATCTTTTTTACTAACAATGGCTTGATTATTCGATAGATATGGTGTGGAAAAATCGACTTTTTGCGCGCGTTGGGCGGTGATAGTAAAGTTTGCCACCATCATATCAGCGATTTCATCTTGCAAAAATGGAATACGCTCTTTGGCATTTACGCCAATAAACTCGATTTTCACATCACTTCCAGCAATCTTTTTTACGATAGCCTTTGCAAGATTTACCTCAAAGCCCATAAAATCACCATCTTTTAGCACAGAAAAAGGCGGTTGATTTAAACGAACACCAATTTTTATGGTTTTGTTCTGCTTAATCTGGCTAAGAGTAGAAGCACAAAGAGATGAACTTAACGTCATACTTAAAATTCCAGCGCACAAAGCAGTAGATACACGACTTAATTTACCCATTTTTTTCCTTTCGTTGTAAAATCGAAGTGCGCGATTTTACAATATTTTTAACATTTTAATTTTTTAAAATCACGAGAAATCTAAAAAGCACTCTTAGATTAAACGAAATCTGGATTTAAAAACATCAATGCAAACCTAGCAAAAGACTTTTGCGAAAAACTCACGCGCGTTTTTTAGGTCGTTTTCATCTGGATGCGGGCGCGATTTTTCCCAATTTTCGATGCGCGAGGCGGGAATTTCGATATTTTTTTGT
>CAUUFG010000084.1:0-6474 GCA_963544335.1 uncultured Campylobacter sp. | reverse complement strand
CACGATCGCAAATCGCAAGTGTTTCGCGCACATTATGATCGGTTATTAAAATGCCTATATTTAGCTTTTTGAGATCTCGAATGATATTTTGGATATCCGCGACAGCGATCGGATCAACCCCAGCAAATGGCTCATCAAGTAGCAAAAATTTCGGCGTAATTATGAGCGAACGCGCGATTTCGCATCGTCTGCGTTCCCCGCCAGATAGGCTCACGCCTTTGCGATCTTTGATGTGTGAGATATTTAAAAGCTCAAGCATCTCATTGGTTTTTTCCATCATCTGTTTTTTATCTAGAAAAGAAATTTGCGCCGCCAAAAGCAAATTTTCCTCCACGCTTAAATCCTTAAAAATGCTACTTTCTTGCGGTAAATAGCCGATTCCAGCGCGAGCGCGTTTATGTAGACTTAATTGCGTAATATTCTCATCATCTAATAAAATTTGCCCCTCACTAGCGCTAATAAGCCCACAAATCATATAAAAAGTCGTCGTTTTCCCAGCGCCATTTGGCCCTAAAAGCCCGATAATTTCGCCACTTTGAATGTTTATCGACACGTCTTTAATGATTTTTGTCTTCTTGATTGTTTTTTTTAAATTTAAAGCTTCTAATTTATGCATAAAATACCTCGTATTTGCGCTTGTTTTCTGAAATTTGTGCTGTTATTTTTACTATATAAAAATTCATTTCGTATTTTTTTAACGCTTTTATCAAATTATCATCGCCCCATTCAATAAGGTGAAGTCCATCTTCAAAAATGTTTTCAAATAGCCCATTTTGCGTGATTGTGTTAAAACCAACCCTGTAAATATCATAGTGATAAATTTTGCCGTAATTTTGCATTAGAGAAAATGTTGGCGAGCTAACAGTATCTTTAAAACCGCGAGATTTAACGATAGCTTTTACGAGCGTAGTCTTACCGCAAGCTAAATTTCCTTGTAACAAAATAATCCCTGTTTTTGGCAAAATTTGCACCAAATTTAAGAGCTCATTTTCACTTAAAACAGCTTCAAATTTCTTTTGCATATTTTTCTTGTTCGGTTTTTGGGATTGTGCGATTTTGTGGGATTGCGATGACTTCAAATTTAGCCGTGCGGGTAATAAATTTGATCTCAATTATATCGCCTATTTTGACATCTTTTGCCGGTTTTGCTACCGCGCCATTTATGCTGACAACGCCACTTTTGCACATATCTTCGGAGATTGCACGACGTTTTGTGATATTTACTGCGTTTAAAAATTTATCGATTCTCATGGCGCGTATTCTAGCCAAATTTATTGAAATTTAATGCTGATTTTATGGAAAAATGCTAGAATTAGCCCCAATTTTTGCTAATTCAAGGAGATACCGATGAAAAAAGATGTTAAAAAGGTTGTTTTGGCCTATTCTGGCGGACTAGATACGAGTATTATTTTAAAATGGCTTGGAGATAATTATGGTTGCGAGGTTGTAACGTTTACGGCCGATATTGGACAAAATGAAGATCTCGCACCTATAAAAGAAAAAGCATTAAAACTCGGTATTAAAAAAGATAATATTTTTGCATTGGATTTGCGTGAAGAATTTGTGCGCGATTATGTTTTTCCTATGTTTCGCGCAAATGCTATTTATGAGGGCGAATACCTTTTGGGTACATCTATTGCTAGACCGCTTATCGCAAAGCATTTGGTGCAAATTGCTAGTCAAACCGGTGCTGATGCTATCTCTCATGGCGCGACAGGCAAAGGCAATGATCAAGTGCGATTTGAGCTAGGTGCTTATGCACTAAATCCTGAAATTAAAGTGATCGCTCCATGGCGTGAGTGGGATCTAAATTCGCGTGAAAAACTTCTTGCATTTGCTGAAAAAAATAGCATTGATATCACAAAGAAAAAGGGCAAATCTCCGTATTCAATGGATGCAAATTTGCTTCATATTTCGTATGAAGGTTTAGTGCTAGAAGACCCGGCTTGCGCACCAGAAAGCGATATGTGGCGTTGGTGCAATTCTCCAAAAGATGCCCCAAATGAGAGCGAAATCGTAGAAATAGAGTATAAAAATGGCGATCCAGTTGCTATAAATGGTGCAAATTTGAGCCCAGCACAAATTTTAATTAAACTCAACGAATTAGGCGCAAAACACGGCATTGGACGGCTAGATATCGTAGAGAATCGCTATGTTGGTATGAAAAGCAGAGGTTGCTATGAGACTCCAGGCGGGACAATCATGCTAAAAGCACATCGCGCAATCGAGAGTTTAACGCTAGATCGTGGCGCAGCACACCTAAAAGATGAGCTAATGCCAAAATATGCTGAGCTTATTTATAATGGTTTTTGGTTTAGTCCTGAGCGCGAAATGCTTCAAGCTTTAATTGATAGATCGCAAATTCATGTAAATGGAAAGGTAAGATTAGAGCTTTATAAAGGAAATGTGATAATTTTAGGTCGCGAAAGTGCGAATGATAGCTTGTTTAATACGGATTTTTCAACGTTTGAAGAAGATGAAGTTTATAATCAAAAAGATGCGGAGGGCTTTATAAAATTAAACGCTTTGCGCTTTATTATTGCTGGAAAAAACGGAAGAAAAATTTAAATTTATGAAATTTCCGTGTGAGTAGTTGCGCAGAAATTTAGATATTCTAAGGAGAAATTTGTGAAAGTTTTATTGATAAAAGATGTTAAATCTCTTGGAAAAGCAGGGGAGATAAAAGAGGTAAAAGACGGCTACGGCAATAATTTTTTAATCGGAAAAGGTTATGCAAAAGCCGCCACAACCGAAGTTTTAAGACAATATGAGGCCAATAAGAAAAAAGAGGCAGCGCGCATTGAAGAAGAGATTGAAAAGACGCAAAGTTTGGCGAATTTATTAAAAAGCGTTTCTATAAATATTCAAAAACAAATTGGTGCAAACGGAGCACTATTTGGCTCTATCACAAAAGATGAGATCGCAAACGCACTAAAAGAGCAAAAAGCGATAGAAATGGATAAAAAAAGCCTTGAATTTGACACGATTAAAACTAGCGGAATTTATGAGATTACAGCCAAATTTAAACATGGAATTTTTGCCAAATTTGCGCTTGAAGTTATAGGAACAAAATAGTGTTTGAAGCGACTACTATTTTAGCCTATAAGGGCGCAAATTGTTCGGTGATTGGTGGTGATGGTCAGGTCACTTTTGGTAGCACGGTTTTAAAAGGCACAGCTACAAAAATCCGAAAATTAGGCAAAAATGGCGGAGTTTTGGCTGGTTTTGCAGGGAGCACGGCTGATGCGTTTAATCTGTTTGATATGTTTGAAAAATGCCTTGAAAATTCAAAAGAAAATTTACTAAAAGCAGCGGTTGAATTTAGTAAAGAGTGGCGCAAAGATAAGTATTTACGCAAGCTAGAGGCGATGATGATTGTGCTTGATCGTGAGCACATTTTCTTGCTTTCAGGCGCTGGTGATGTCGTAGAGCCAGACGATGGTAAAATCGTATCCATCGGTAGTGGCGGAAATTACGCCTTGAGTGCTGCAAGGGCGCTAGATAAATTTGGTAATATTGATGAAGAAAATTTGGTAAAAGAGAGCCTTAAAATAGCGGCGCAAATTTGCATTTACACAAACGAAAATATCAAAACTTATAAACTAACGGATGAAAAATGATACTTACACCAAAAGAGATTGTTAAAATTTTAGATGAATACGTTATAGGGCAATCAAGCGCAAAAAAAGTTATCGCCATTGCGCTTCGAAACAGATATCGCAGAATGCAGTTACCAAAAGAGAAACAAGATGACATTATTCCAAAAAATATCTTGATGATTGGCACGACAGGCGTCGGCAAAACCGAGATTGCGCGCCGTCTTGCAAAGATGTTTGAGTTGCCTTTTATAAAAGTTGAGGCTAGTAAATATACGGAAGTCGGCTTTGTTGGGCGCGATGTGGAAAGCATGGTGCGCGATTTGGCTGTTGCTTCGCTAAATTTGGTTAAAAAACAAGAGCGCGAAAAAAACGCAGATAGAATCGAAAAATATATCGAAGATAAAATTTTAGAAAAATTGCTCCCGCCGTTGCCAAAAGGCGCTAGCGATGAAAAAATTTCAGATTATGAAAAATCACGCGAAAAAATGGGTGCGAAACTAAAAAACGGCGATTTAGATGATTTGGTTATCTCTATTGACATTACCGAAAATCAGCTTGATTCTAATGCAAATTTCCCGCCAGAAATATCAAATATGCAAGAAAGCTTTGTGAAAATCATCGGTCTTGCAAGTAAAAAAGTACAAAAAGATTTCAAAGTAAAAGACGCTAAAGTTGCCCTAAGAAATGAAGCCGCTGAGAAAATTTTGGATATGGATAGTATCAAACGCGAGGCATTAAGAAAAGCAGAAAACGAGGGGATTATATTTATAGATGAAATTGATAAGGTCGCCACAAATGGTTCAAATTCGCGTCAAGACCCCAGCAAAGAGGGTGTTCAGCGCGATTTGTTGCCGATTATTGAGGGGTCTAGCGTGAATACAAAATTAGGAATTTTAAATACCGATCATGTGCTTTTTATCGCAGCCGGGGCATTTCATGTTAGTAAACCAAGTGATCTTATACCAGAGCTTCAAGGGCGTTTTCCATTGCGCGTTGAGCTTGATAGTTTAGATGAAAATGCGCTTTATGAAATTTTAACAAAATCTAAAAATTCACTTTTAAAACAATACGCGGATCTACTTAGCACAGAAGGCGTTGAGCTAAAATTTAGCGATGAAAGCATAAAAGAGATTGCGCGCTTGAGTGCTTTGGCAAACGAAAAAGTCGAAGATATCGGAGCTAGAAGGTTGCATACAGTGATTGAAAAATTGTTAGAAGATATAAATTATGAAGCTGAAAATTGGGCTGGCAAATGCGTCGAAATAGATAAAAAAATGGTGAATGAAAAATTAGATTTTGCTGTAAATGATGAAGATATAGCAAAATTTATATTATAGGAATGCGCGTGAGAAGTGGATTTGTTACACTTATTGGGCGCACAAATGCTGGAAAAAGTTCGCTTTTAAACTATCTTGTTGGCGAAAATTTGTGTTTTGTTTCTCATAAAATAAACGCTACACGTCGCAAAATAAACGCCATTGCGATGAATGGCGAAGATCAAGTTATTTTCATTGATACTCCAGGACTTCACGAGAGTGAAAAATTAATGAATAAGCTTATGATTGAAACAGCTTTAAAATCGATTGGAGATGCTGATTTGGTGCTGTTTTTAGCGAGTATTCATGATGGCACGGAAAATTATGAGAAATTTTTGCAGATTAAAAATTTACCTGCTCATATTGTGCTTTTGACTAAAACAGATGAAGCAAATGATGAAAAAATCGCGTCAAAACTACTAGAATATGCAAAATTTAATAAAAATTTCAGCGCGATTATGCCTGTGAATATTAAAAAGAATATATTTAGACAACGAATTTTAAATGAAATTTGCAAATACCTGCCAGAACATCCATATTATTATGATACGGAAATTCTAAGTTCGACAAATGTGCGTGAAATTTATCGAGATCTGATTTTACAAGGTGTGTTTGAATCTGTAAATAGTGAAATCCCATATTGCACAGATGTTTTAATAGATAAAGTCGTGGAAAATAGCGGTTTAACGTCGATTTTTGCGACTATTATTACAGATAACGAAGCTCATAAAAAAATACTTGTAGGAAAGGGTGGTGAAACGATAAAACGAATAGGGATACGCGCTAGAAAGTTGATTTTAAATTTTTCTAAGGTTAAAATTTATATCAAACTATCTGTGAGCGTAAAAAAATCGTGGATTTTTAACGAAAATTTAATAAAAGATAAGATTATCTATTGACTTTTTATTGTATTTTCATTAAACTTGCGTAACTTTTAAGTTAATTTTAATTGTAGAATGGTCGGAGAAATGGCAAAAGAAAAAACTACAAACTCTATTGTTACTATCAATAGATCAACAGGGGAAACTTTTAAGTTGGATGGTAACGAGATTAAGCCTTATGAGCTAGGTTCTAGCAAAGGTAAAGATCTTTTTGTTACTTATATCCCTTATAAAGATCTTAGTACCACAGCAGTAGAAATTCCGCGTAATACCGAGGAATTTGAGATTAGCAATGCTATTGCTGTGAAAACTTATGATGATCTGTCTTTGGATTCAGAAAAGGATTATAAGATAACTTTTCTAGAATCAACTGGCGGTGCTGGTGATGAGCGCTATTATAATGTATTTGTTACGGATAATGAGCTATTAACTGCAGATTTAAGCTATATAGCAAATCAGACAAACTATATTGATTATGTTGCCTTAGCTCCGTTTTTACCAGAAGCTTTGTATAAACGAAATTTGCTTGCGCCAGATAGCGTGGATTGCTTTATTTATTTACAAAAAGACGATGCATTTTTATCAGTTTATCAAAATGGCGAATATCTAGAGTCTCGTCAAATGCGTTATAGTTTAAAATATTTTAATGATAAATTTTCAGAACTAAACGGCGATAAA
>CAUUFG010000083.1:0-6482 GCA_963544335.1 uncultured Campylobacter sp. | reverse complement strand
TTAACGCTTAAATCTCAATTAACAAAAGAATTTTGTTTGCCAAATTTAGCAAACAAAATTAAAATTTTTACGCATAAAGCGCAAAAACGTAGATCCCAACAACAGCAATCGAGATTAAATTTAGCACCATTCCGGCTTTTACCATGTCTTTTTGTTTGATAAAACCAGTGCCATAAACGATCGCATTTGGCGGAGTTGCTGCAGGCAACATAAACGCGCAAGAAGCACCGATACCGATGATTAAAACCAAAATTTCTTTTGGAATATTTAAACTCACAGCAATCGTCGCAAAAACAGGCACCAAAAGTGCTGCTGAAGCCGTATTTGACGTAAATTCCGTAAGGAAAATAATAAACGCCGCCACAACCAAAACTACAACAACCATCGGCGCATCACCAATAATATTACCGACCATTTGCCCTAAAATGAGCGACGCATCGCTATTTTTTAAAATCGTAGAGAGAGCCAAACCACCACCAAATAGGTATAAAACGCCCCAGTCTGTATTCTCGGCGATATCTTTCCAAGTCGCAATACCAATCGTAACAATCACCACAGCCGCACTAAGCGCAACAAGCGCATCATCTACTTTAAAACCAAAAATCGCGCTCAATTTTTTCGCAAAAATCCACGCAAAAGCTGTAACCACAAAAACGCAAATCGTCAAAATTCGCTTTTGCGTCCAAGGAATTTCTTCACTCTCTATCTGTATTTTATGGCTAAAATTTGGCTTAAAAATCAGATAAAGCGTAATTAAAGTCAATGGAAAAAGTATAAGCATCACAGGTAATCCGACCTTCATCCAGCTAGCAAAATCCATCTTTAACTCTTGTGCCGCGATGCCATTTGGTGGCGATCCAACAATCGTACCAAGCCCGCCTATGCTCGCTGAATAGGCGATTCCAAGCAAGATAAACACAAACGTGCCACGATCTTTTTCGCGATCAAGTTGGCTTAAAATCCCCACAGCAAGTGGAAGCATCATAGCAGCTGTTGCGGTGTTTGAAATCCACATCGAAAGCACCATTGTAACAAGACAAATTCCCACAGACGCTACTAACAAATTTGAACGCGAAAGCGAAATAATCCAAATCGCAATCTTTTTATCTAGCTTTTGCACATGTAGCGCACTAGCTAGCGCAAAACCACCAAAAAACGTGTAAATCGTAGGATTTGCAAAACCAGAAAGCGCATCTGATAGCTTAAAAAGTTCAAATTTCATAGCGCCATCACTAGTGACAAATTTTCCAATCCCAAGCACAATCGCCAAAACCGGAATCATCAGCGCCGTAATCGTAATATGCACCGCCTCGCTAAACCACATAATCGCAACAAAAAGCAAAAGTGCTAAACCTTTATTTACGTTGTGAATATATTGAGTGTTGCCGATAAATTTCTCTTGAATTTGATACGGCACACTCTGGCACAAAATGATGTAAAGTCCGTAACTTACAAGAGCGGCGACGATTATTATGATAATTCCGCGCAAAATTCCTGACTTTTCACCATCAAGTTGCGTGTTTTCAAGCTCAGTTAAGCTTTTTTCTCTCACCTTATTCCCCCTTTTTAAAAAAGTTGCTTATTTTATCACAAAAATATTATTTTACATCATCAATTGTTACATTTAAGTAACTTTTATCTACCAAACCGACAATACGTGCAGATTTTATCTCTTCGCCATTTTTAAAAAACAAAATTGTCGGCGGGTTTAAAACATTAAATTTAGTTAAAATTTCACTGATTTTTTCATCTTGAGCTGTCATATCTACGCGAACTAATTCAAATTTGTCCAAATTTACACCACTTAAAATTTCATCAAATTCCTCACAACTAACGCACCAAGATGCCCAAAAATCTAGCAAAACAGGTTTTGTAGATGTTTTTAAAATAGTATTCAAATCGCCTAAATTTGATATATACTTGAAATTTAATTTAGAGTTAAAATTTGATTGCAAAGCGTTAGTAGATCCTAAATTTTGCAAAGGTTTAAAAGGTTTTACTCCACCAATCGCAAAGCCTATGATTAAAATCACAGAATAGATAAAAATCACGAGCGAAAAGCCCTGTTTTAGGCGGTTTGCACCCCATAAAAAGACCGCAAAAAATACGCCAATAATGCCATAAAATAGCAAAGCCAAATTTTTGCCAATAACCCAATCTGAAAAATAGACCGCAGTAAACAGCATCAAAAAGCCAAAAATCATGCGAATTTCACTCATCCAAGCCCCAGGGCGCGGTAGTCCAAACCCTGCCCCAATCGCAAGAAGTGGCGCACCCATACCAAGCCCCATAAAAAACAGCGTAAAAAATCCAATAAGCCAATCGCCTGTGTTTGCGATATATATAAGAGCCCCAGCCATCGGCGCTACAATACAAGGCCCGACAATTAGGGCAGAGAGCATTCCCATAAAAATTACCGCGAAAATACCACCTTTTTGTTGCAGTTTGTCGCTGATTTTGTTTTGAAAACCGCTTGGCAAATTTATCTCAAAAACGCCGAACATATTTAGCGCAAAAAACACAAAAAGCGCGCTAATTACCGCACTTACAAGCGGATTTTGAAAAGCCGTGTTTAAATTAAAGCCAAAAAGCCCAGTAATCGCGCCGATTAAAGCATACGCAAAAGCCATCGAAAGCACGTAAATTAGGCTCAAAAATAGCGTTGTTTTGATAGAAATTTGTTTGGATTTTTCGCTGTTTGGATTTTTCGCAATTTTAAACGCAAGAATCGACGAAAGTATCGGAATCATCGGAAAAACACACGGCGTAAGCGACATCAAAAGCCCATAGCCAAAGAAAATCGCAAAAATCCAAAAAATGTTTTTATTCTCAAAAAATCCAGCGATTTTTGCCTCTTTGCGTTGCGCTTGGTGTTGCAAATTTGAATTTTTTAGCTCAGTTTTTGTAATTTTATAATCAGAAAATCCACGAAAAAAGTCAAATTTAAAATTTTTTGGCGGATAACAAAAACCATCTATCGAACAACCGCTCAAAGATAGTTTTATGTCGAATTTATCAATATTAGATAGATCTTTAA
Organism: uncultured Campylobacter sp.; assembly: GCA_963544335.1. Classification (GTDB taxonomy): domain Bacteria; phylum Campylobacterota; class Campylobacteria; order Campylobacterales; family Campylobacteraceae; genus Campylobacter_B. The sequence goes on along the minus strand of CAUUFG010000083.1, from coordinate 3,445 downwards.
TCAGCCCTTGCGGGATTAAAATTTGAAATTGACCGCTGTAAATTTCATGATTTTTATACGTTTTTGTAGGCGGTAAATTTAACTCATCGTTTATCAAATTTGAATTTATTGTAAGCTTAAATTTATCCTTATAAAGATAAACACTCTCATCAATATTAAAGCTTAAAACCGCGCCAGAATCTTTGGTAAATTTCGCATCTATTTTAAATGCATTATCAAAATTAAGCGGTTCGCCGCACAGCAAAATCAGCGAAAACAGCCAAAAAAATATCGTTTTCATCTCTCTCCTTAAACTTTAAATTTTTGCGCGGATTATACTTATTTAATCTAAATTAGACTAAAATCGCTTTAAAAATTTTGGCAAAAAGGAGAAAAAATGAGTAAAATTTTAGAAAACGAAATTTTAGAGATCAAAAGCAATCAAACTGGTGTGTCAAATTTAGATAAAAAAAAGGATAAAAAGGGCAAAAAACATAAAAAAGATGACGAAAAATCAAAACTCAAAGCCGAAAAAAAACGCATCATAAAAGAGTATGAAGAAGAGCTCTCACGCCTACAAATTGAGCTTTTAAAACTTCAATACTACGTAAAAGAAAAGGGGCTTAAGCTATTAATAATCTTTGAAGGGCGCGACGCAGCGGGCAAAGGTGGCACGATAAAACGCATCACAGAGCACCTGAATCCGCGCGGTTGCACGGTGGTCGCATTGCCAAAACCAAGCGATGTGGAGACCACGCAATGGTATTTTCAACGCTACGTAAAAAATCTCCCGGCAGCTGGTGAGATCGTGATTTTCGATAGAAGCTGGTATAACCGCGCAGTTGTTGAGCCTGTGATGGGATTTTGCACAAAAGAGCAGCATCTTAGCTTTTTGCAAGAGGTTTCGTCATTTGAGCGGTTGCTTTTGCGATCGGATATTATTATTTTGAAATTTTTTCTCTCAATTAATAAAGAGACTCAAAAAGAACGCTTTGATGAACGGCGCAAAAATCCGCTAAAACGATATAAAATTTCGCCCGTCGATGAGAAGGCTCTAGCACTTTGGGATAAATACACAGCGGCGATTTATATGATGTTTTTACAAAGCGAAAGCCACATAAATCCGTGGATTATCGTTGATTCAAACAACAAGAAAAAAGCGAGAATAAATATCATAAAAAAGATCTTGGAAAAGATCGGCTACAAAGACAAAACAAGCGCGTCAAATTTGAAAATAGAAGATGATATCGTGCGCGATGTAAAGGCAGAAATGAAGCGTTTAGAAGACGCAACGACGTATTTAAATTTGTATGAATAAGCAAATTCTAGCCTAAATTTTGGCTAGAAATTTAAAATCCAGCACGATTTTGTAACTTAAAATTTTTACGTAGCATCTACAAAATTAAATTATGCAAGCAAAAAGCCGTATAAATGAGTAAGAATTAGCCAAATTTGGTAAATTTAAAAGGATTTAAGAGCCAAAATATTACGTGGAAAGGATAAATTTCAAATGACAATTCAAGCTTTAAACAGCTCGCGCAAAAACTTTTAAGCGATTTTTAAACGCCTTTATTTGAAAAGAAACGTCTAAAAATCAAAGAAAAATTAAATTTATTTTGAATAAACATTTACAAAAACCGGCAAAAATAGTAGTTTAAACTATTATTGATGTATGTTAGATGTTTTAAGAAAAATGATAATTTGTAAGTGCGTTTGTTTTAGGGGTTATAAATCAACACCAAAATCAAGCAAATTTCAAGACAGAAAATTTCAACAAATTCACAAAAATATTTAAAAACAGACTAAAATTTTATTAGGTTTTATCTTAAATGAGATGCAATTATTATTGTGTAACAAATGAAATATGTTTAAAAATTTAGTTTGAATTTTATTAGCTGTTGAAAGCTTCAAATTACAAAAGCAACACTTAAAAACAAAAAATTTGGAAAAATTTGAAGCAAATTCGCAAAACAATTAAATCACCACAATCGCGTAAAAATCGTGTGAAATTTAGTTTTAAATTCGGTGCAAAGGGCGTGAAATTTAAATTTCTAAAAATCCAAATTTCACAAATTTATCTCACCAAATTTACTCTGATATTTTTGTCTTTGGCAAGATTAGATTCAAACACACGCCAACAATCGCCCCAAGCCCGATTTGCGAAAAACTCGCAAAGCCAAAATCTAGCACCATTCCCCCAAGTGCAGGGACTAAAATGAGCGCGATTATTACCATATTTCGAGGTTCGTTCATATCGACTTTTGCTTTTATTAGACTCTCCATCCCCACGCTTGCGATTATTCCAAAAAGCAAAATCATAATCCCGCCCAAAACACAAGCTGGAATTGACGCGATTAGTGCGCCTAATTTACCGATAAATGCAAGAGCGATCGCCACAATCGCCGCCCACGTCATAATCGCTGGATTAAATGCGCGGGTTAGTCTAACTGCGCCCGTAACTTCAGCGTAAGTGGTGCATGGAGGCCCCGCCACAAGCGCAGCTGCTGATGTTGCGATACCATCGCCTAAAAGCGTATTATGAAGCCCTGGGCTTTTTACAAAATCTGTTTTTGTGACGTTTGAGATCGCCACAACATTGCCAATATGCTCAATAATTGGCGCGATAACAACCGGAATCATATATAAAATCGCATCTAGCTCAAACGTAGGCGCGCTAAAATTTGGCATAGCAAACCATGGTGCGCTTTTAACCGCGCTAAAATCGATAATCCCGCAAAAATAGCTCGCTACATATCCAGCCACTACACCAAACAAAATCGGCACGAGTTTTAACATGCCTTTTGCAAAAGTTATCGCCAAAAGCGTTGTGATTAGTGAAATTCCTGCGATTATCATCGCATCTGTTGAGCTAAAATTTGCATTTAATGCTTGATATTGTTTTAGCACGTCACCTCCTGCCGTCGCCATAGATACGGCATTTGGGCTTAAAATCAGCCCGATCGTCATAATCACAGGCCCTACGACAATGGCGGGGAGGATTTTTTCTATAAAATCTGCACCTTTAAAACGCACAACAAAACTAAACGCGCTATAAGCAAGCCCCGCAAAAAAGACACCGCCCATCGCCGCACTTAGCCCCCATTGCTGTATACCAAAGCTAATCGGCGCAATAAACGCAAACGAACTTGCTAAAAATATCGGCACGACGCGTTTGCGACAAATAAGCTGAAAAATCAGCGTCCCAACACCTGCTGTAAAAAGCGCAACAGAGCTATCAAGCCCCGTTAAAATTGGCATTAAAACGAGTGCGCCAAAAGCTACGAATAAAAATTGCGCCCCTAAAAGCGCGTCTTTAAATCTAAAATTATATTCGGTTGAGTTTGTCATTTTTTTCCCTTTAAAGTGCAAAATCGGCGCGAAATTTAGCCAAATTCGCCTTAAATTTAGGCTAAAATTTGGCGTAAGTGGCGAAAAAGTCTTTTCAAATTTTAGCGAGCATGAGCTT
>CAUUFG010000082.1:0-6643 GCA_963544335.1 uncultured Campylobacter sp. | reverse complement strand
AGATATTGAAAATATAAAAATTGATAAAAACTATTTTATTTAAAGGAGACACAAATGAGTAGAGAATTAGTTGCGAAAGCGGAACTCGACAGAGTTGAAAAAATGCTTGAAGAAGCTGGTATTATCAGAAATGGTGAAGTAAATTTAGCCAAATTGTTTATAAATGATACAAGCGAAAGCTTAAATACACTAGCAAAAGATAAGTTAGAAAAGCTAAAACACGGAAAAAGTGGCTTATTCCTAGTTACACAGGCTGGAAATATAGCAGTAGATTTAGCAAATGGCGAAGCTGGTGTAAAAACAGCTCTAAATTTAGCAGTCGATACTATTTTATTTGTGGCACAAGTTACACCAGTTGGTATGGCTATATATAGGGCAAACCTTGTTGCTTCGCATTTCGGCTACGATATAGGAAGCCTAGCAGGAGAAATTTACGATTGGGCTACAAAAGGAGATAAATATAAAGACTATATTACACAAGACGGATTTCTCCGTGTAGTTATGGACGACGGCACGGTATATATGAGACCGCTTAAAGGAAGATATGGTTTAGCAACTGGTAATTATATGAACGATGTCTTATTCGGTGGTAACAAAAACGACACACTTCAAGGTGGTAATGGTAGCGACCTACTCATCGGTGGCGACGGATTTGATACATACAATGCAGGAATACTTGACATTATCCGTGATAGTGACGGCAAAGGCGAAGTTTATTTTAAAGGATACAAACTAACAGGCGGAACCTATGATAAAGACAGAGACCTTTATATTTCAGATGATTATATCAAATACAAACTTCACAATGATGGAAGATTAGAAGTAAGTTATATTGGTGACAACATAACGATAGAAAATTTTAATAAAGACAATAATGATTTGGGCATAATACTAATAGACCCAGAAGATATAGTAGTAACCATACACGATAATCAATCAACCGAGGGTGGCAATGGCAAACATACACTAGGGTTTAAAGTAAGTTTAAATAGAAAATTAGAAGCAGGAGAATACTTAACACTATACATAAACGGACAAAGAATTAAATTTAAAGAAGGAGATATAGAACAAACCTATACTCATACTTGGGACGGAAATACAATCAAAGAAGAAGATAGAAAATTTGAAATAAGTGGCTATGTTTTACAAAGTGGAACTTCTAAAAATCTAAATGTAAAATATATTCACCCTGCAAAAGGTCTCATCAAAGACGACGACAAAGATCCAAACGATGATGAGCCAGAAAAATATGACCCACTTGTAATAGACCTTAATAACGATGGCATAAAAGGCACAAATTTAGACTATAAGATAAATTTCGACCTTGATAATAACGGCTTTAAAGAGGCTACAAGCTGGATAGATAACAATGACGCCTTTATCGCCATTGATAAAAACAACAACGGCACAATCGATAATGGTAGCGAGCTATTTGGAAACAAGAGTATCTCAAATAACGCCTATGCCTACACCAATCCAAACGCAAAAAATGGCTTTGAAAGCTTAAAAGAGCTTGATAGCAATAACGATGACATAATCGATGAAAAAGACAAAGAATTTACAAATTTACTTCTTTGGCAAGATAAAAACTCCAACGGTATAAGCGAAACAGACGAATTAATAAAACTAAGTGATAAAGTAAAATCAATAAATTTAAATTACACCAAAAACGGAAATACTTAAATTTCATCTGCCACACTAAATGACGGCACAAAAGTTAAAGCAGATGATATTTGGTTTAAGGTAAATTACAAAGACACAGAAGAAATCATAGATGAAAATGAAATTCCATTTGAGATAAAGGCTTTGCCAAATGTAACGGCATTTGGGAATTTAAAAGAATTTGCAAATTTAAATTTACTAGTTGCCTGAATTTTTTGAATTCGTAATAGTAGATTTAAATTTGTAAATTTAAAACAAGAAATTCAGTATCGGCGATACTGACCGAGTTTGAATTTGCAAGGGAATTTTATAAAAAAGGATTAAAAGTGGAAAACTTTGAAAATTGTAATAAAAAGGTAAGAAAGAAAAATTTAGATGATAGTTTAAATTTAAAAGAAAATGAAAATTTAAGTCAAAGAGATTATGATAAAGACCCGATAATTATTAAAGATTATCATCAAATTTTTAATTCGGTTTTATCATTATTTTCTGCCCTTGTTGCCTTTATGATTTTACTTAACATATATGTTTATATTTTTGGTTATTTAATATATAGACCAAACGATGGAGTGATAAAAGAATTTGGCAAACACATAAATTTAGTAAATTTAATAATAATTTTGATCTTGGTCATTGATTTTATGATAACTTACTATATTTTTGCTATTCACAGAAAAGCAGAAATTCATTTTACAAATAAATTTATACGATTTTACGAATTTGGAAAATTACAATATTCGTCTGCAAATGGAAATTTGAGAGATATTATTTGTAAGCCATTTTGGTTAGAAGATAGAGAAGGAAATGGTGGAATATTATTATCTATTTTTGTAAATCAAATTATTGCACTTGCATTTTTTAAGGCGATTGGAATATTTTTTATAGTTTGTTATTTTTTTGCAAATATATTTTTAAAAGCCTGTTTTCATTTGATTATAAAAAGAAATTTAAAAGATTTTACGCCATTTTTTTCAATTATAGTAGATGAGCCACAAAGAAATGGTTGGGCTTATAATATAAATGTTTTGCGTGGAAAATTTTATATGGTGTGTATTTTTGATAAAAAGGATTATTTAGAAATCAAACAATGGTTTTTAGATAAGAAAAATATAAACATAGATTATATTGAAAAAACATATTTTAAAAGATAAAAATTTAATAACAACTTTATTTTAAAGGAGACTCAGATGAGTAGAGAAAGTATTGCAAAAGTTGAGCTTGACAAAGCTCATCAAAGATTATTGGAAAATTCAAAGCTAACAGATGAAATGTTAGAAGCATTAAAGAATTTTTCACTAGTTGGAAAAGAAGTTTCTAAAATAGATGAAATATTTATGGAAACTAGTAATTTATTTATCAATGGTAAAAAGATAGACCCAAAAGCAGCGAAACAGCTTGGTATGGGATTTAATGTAATAAATGATTTAGCAAATGGTAAGGGTCTTGTTAGGTCGAGCATTGGAGCTGGTATGGATTATGGGCTATATCTCTTATCTTATGCAATTCCGGGTGTCGGTGAAGCTCTTTTGGTCTTAGACCTTTTAAATTTAGTGGATAGAGTAACATTTAACACCGGTGCATTTGATATAAAAGGGCAAATTTTAGATATTTATGACAAACTAACTACCGACGACCTATCCGACATAGATTTAACTAACGGAATTCTAAAAGTAACAATGCCAGACGGCACAGTGTATTCTCGCCCTTTATTTGAAAACATTAGCGGACTTCTCACAGGTGGAAACGGTTATACAAACGATGTCTTATTCGGTGGTAACAAAAACGACACACTTCAAGGTGGCATCGGTAGTGACTTGTTAATAGGTGGTGACGGATACGACATATACAATGCAGGAACACTTGACATTATACGTGATAGTGACGGCAAAGGCGAAGTTTATTTTAAAGGACACAAACTAACAGGCGGAACCTATGATAAAGATAAATGTTGCTATGTAGGCGAATCATATCAAATGCGACAATAGCAAAAGGAGACGAAAGCGAACTAAATAAAGACGGAAAAGCACCATATAACACTACTTTAGATATAAAACTAAATAGAAAATTAAAAGACGATGAGTTTATCATTAAAATTCACAAAAACAGTTAAAAACAGACTAAATTTTTCTTGGCTTTTATTTTGAAATCTTGCTATTTTGTCGCAATCAAAATTTGGTTGCAGAGGGCGGATTTGAACCACCGACCTTCGGGTTATGAGCCCGACGAGCTACCACTGCTCTACTCTGCGATAAGATTAAGGGATTTTAAAAAAGTGGATGGGGTAGGAGGATTCGAACCTCCGAATGATTGGACCAAAACCAATTGCCTTACCGCTTGGCGATACCCCATCGTAAAAGAAAGCCGGATTATACAACGTAAAATTTCATTTGTCAAGATAAAATCGAATAAAATTTAAAATTTATTATAATTTTTCTCATTTGTAGTTATCTTAATTTAAATTTCATTATAATCCGCGATTTGTTATTTAAATTTTAAGGAGAATATATGGTGCGAATAAGAGTTACCAAACGCAACGGACGTGTTGAAGAATTAGACCTTTCTAAAATCAAAAAATATACAAATCGCGCGGTAGATGGCTTACAAAATGTCTCTATTTCCGAGCTAGAATTAGACGCAAAAATTCAGTTTAAAGACCTAATCTCAACAGAAGAGATTCAGCAAACTCTAATCAAAACCGCCGTCGAAAAGATTGACATTGACAGCCCAGATTGGACCTATGTTGCGGCGCGGTTGTTTTTGTATGATTTGTATCATAAGGTTACAGGCACTTCGACTTATAATCATTTGCGTGATTATTTTAGGCGTGGCGTCGCTGCTGGGCGTATCATAGATGGGCTTGCTCAAAAATACGATTTAGACGAATTAAACGCATATATTCGCCCTGAGCGCGATTTGCAATTTACATATATGGGCATAAAAACCATGCACGATCGCTATATTTTAAAAGATAAGGATAATAAACCAATAGAGCTTCCGCAACAAGTTTTCATGGCAATCGCGATGTTTTTGGCGCAAAACGAGACAGATAGAATGTATTATGCAAAGGAGTTTTATGATTTGCTATCTAAATTTGAAGTCATGTGCGCTACTCCGACACTTTCAAACGCCCGCACAGCACGCCATCAGCTAAGCTCATGCTATGTCTCATCTGTACCTGATAATATCGAGGGGATTTTTGATGTGTATAAAGAGAGTGCGATTTTATCCAAATTTGGCGGTGGAGTCGGGCTTGATTGGAGCCAGGTTCGTGCGATTGGTAGTTCAATTGATAATAATAAAAACGCAGCCGGAGGAATCATACCGTTTTTAAAAATCACAAATGACATTTGCGTAGCAGTAGATCAGCTAGGCACCCGCAAAGGCGCGATCGCTACATATATTGAGCCTTGGCATTTAGATGTGGAGGATTTTCTTGATTTGCGTAAAAACGCGGGTGAAGAGCGCCGTAGAACGCATGAGATTTTCCCGGCTTTATGGATAAATGATCTATTTATGAAACGCGTTTTAAATGATGAGTATTGGACACTGTTTGACCCGTATTTTGCGAGTGATTTGACAAATCTTTATGGCGAAGAGTTTGAAAAACGTTACGAAGAGTATGAAAATCAAGATGGAATTTTAAAAGAAAAAGTCCGTGCAAAAGAGCTTTGGCGTAAAATTTTAATCTCATATTTTGAGAGCGGAATGCCGTTTTTATGCTTTAAAGATAATGCAAATCGTCGCAATCCAAATTCCCACGCAGGAATTATTAGAAGCTCAAATTTATGCACTGAAATTTTCCAAAACACATCGCCAAATCACTATAAAATCAAGGTCATTTTCAAAGACGGTAGCACAAAGCTATACAAGGAAAATGATATCGTTTGCGGTAAAAAAGCATCGAAATTAACAGCGCTTGATATGATTGATGATAAGATGGTTTATGTTGTAGAAAAAGAGGCTATTTTAGGGCAAACGGCGGTTTGTAATCTAGCTAGTATAAATTTGTCTAAAATTTACACACAAGAAGATTTAGCGCGTGTCGTGCCTTTGGCTGTGCGAATGCTAGATAATGTAATCGATCTAAATTTCTACCCGACAGAAAAGACAAAGCGCACAAACGAAGCAAATCGTGCAGTGGGGCTTGGTGTGATGGGCGAGGCCGAGCTTTTGGCTAGCAAAAAGATCCATTGGGGTTCGCAAGAGCACTTTGAATTTATCGATAAATTGATGGAAAATGTCAGCTATGAGGCGATTTTGTCTTCATCAAATTTGGCTGTTGAGCGTGGGGTTTATCCGCTATTTGAAGGTAGTCGTTGGAGCAAAGGCGAAATGCCGATAGATAGCGCAAATAAAGAAGCGATCGCGCTTACAAATGGCGGTATTTTCAACACTGGACGCGACTGGGATTATCTGCGCGAAAAGGTAAAACGCGACGGCATGCGAAATGGCTATTTGATGGCGGTTGCGCCTACTTCTAGCATCTCTATTTTAGTCGGCACGACACAGACTATTGAGCCTGTTTATAAGCGCAAGTGGTTTGAGAGCAATCTTAGCGGAATGATACCTGTTGTGGTGCCAAATTTGAGCGTAGAGACCTATAATTACTACGTTTCAGCCTACGATATTGATCAATCACTCATCATAAAAGCGGGCGCAATCCGCCAAAAATGGCTCGATCAAGGGCAGTCTTTAAATTTATTTATTAAATTAAAGGGAAGTAGCGGGCGAATGTTGCATGAGCTCTATACTCTTGCGTGGCGTTTGGGGTTGAAATCTACCTATTATTTACGTAGCGAAAGTCCAGATAGCAACGACGTAAATGATCGCTCAATTGAGTGCTATAACTGCCAATAGATGGCTAAATTTGGCTTTTTAAGCCAAATTTTTGCTTTTTAAACTTTTATATGCAAATTTTTAAACCCAGGGCACGATTTTTCTACATAGAAAACGATAGACGCCACATAAACGGGTGTGCATA
>CAUUFG010000081.1:0-6872 GCA_963544335.1 uncultured Campylobacter sp. | reverse complement strand
AATTGCAACAAAGCAAGATATGAAGTTTGGGCTAATTAAATTTCCAATCTGCAAAATAATTTTAGATTCAATTAAACTTAAGTGGATTTTGCCTTATCAATTTCAATAGTTTATGATATAAATTTCCTGCGTAGTTTTAATATTACATCTAAAATTTCACCCTTTGAAATAAAGTAAGAAATTCTCTTTTTTAATGCCTTTAAATTTAGATAGTCTATGATAACCATGGAAATTTTCAATGCTGTTTGTGTGATTATCTGCTTTACTCTAGCGCGCTTTTTGGCTTCATAATCCGACAAATCTCATCTAATTCGCTCAAACTCAAATGATATTAGTTCATTTACAAAACAGTTTTGGTCGGCGCTTTAGCATGCTGTCTGTAGTCATTAAACTTGGCTGTAATTAAAAATTCCTTTGAAATTTTTTAACTTATCTTGAGCTTTGTTTAAATACAAAAATAAAAGTGGGTAAATTTAGCGACAAATTTTCCAAATTGAAATAGATAACAGAATTTATATCAAAATAGCCACATAATAAGTGAGAAAGTAAGATTGCCATATCAAAAACATGACAATCTAAAAAAATTATTTAGAAAATACCGAGTAGAGATATCATCAAGCAAGAAATATTTTTTATCGGCTGCGCCTTTATAAAAAGGTTGCAAAGTATTATCGTATGCCGATTTAAAGAAATTTTCATTGCCAAGCTTTATTATCTCTTGATTTAAAAATTTAAGAAAATCTGCACTCTCTAAATCTAAATTTTTACCTCAAACCAGTCCACCATAAGAGGCACAGCCAAAACACTAAAATTATCAGCCGAACAGCCTCTGAAGTCGCGTTTTTAAACACATCCACACACACTCAGTCGTAGTTTTGCAATTTATAGATTTAAAAATTAATCAGCAATTATCCCTTCTTGAGTTAATATTTTTTGCCAATTAAGTCATTAAATTTAGCCTTTCTAGTCAAAACACCAACATTTACAAAAAAATAAGGCATCGCAAAATCAATAGATTTTTTACCTCAATCCAATTCTTAAATAATATCAGAACTTAAAAATATAAAAAATCATCTACACATCGTTTTTATAACGTTATTAACAAAAAAAATAAAACAAAAATTTTAAATTTTATCAAGCGCGCTTTCTATTTTCATTGTCTCTTCTACAAGCGCGTAAAGCTCGTCTAAATTTAGCATATTTGGCCCATCGCAAAGAGCCTCGCATGGATTTATGTGCGTCTCATAAAAAAATCCATCCACCCCCACAGCCGCCGCCGCTCGCGCAAGATATGGCACAAAACGCGCATCACCACCACTTTTGCCACCTGCTGCGCTTGGCATTTGCACGCTGTGTGTCGCATCAAAAATAACAGGCGCATACTCCCGCATTATCGGCAAACTTCGCATATCTACGACCAAATTCCCATACCCAAACGTACTCCCGCGCTCACTTAGCCAAACACCATTTTCGCGCGCCATTTCGTATGTATTATCGCTGTTTTCGCATGAAATTCCGCGCGTTTGCAACACTTTTTTTACGATATATTTCATCGCATTCGGGGCTAAAAACTGCCCTTTTTTGATATTTACGATCGATTTTGTATTAGCCGCTGCTACAAGCAAATCTGTTTGACGACACAAAAACGCAGGGATTTGAATCACATCTGCGACCTGTGCTACAGGCATGGCTTGATAGCTTTCGTGAATGTCGGTTAAAATTTTAAAACCAAATTCGCGCTTAACTTCGCTTAAAATTTCAAGCCCTTTTTCAAGCCCTGGCCCTCGAAATGAGCTTAAACTCGTGCGGTTTGCCTTATCAAAACTGCTTTTAAAATAAAAATCAACGCCACTTTTTTGGCTTAAATTTACAAGCTTTTTGGCGACCTCAAATACTAGCTCTTTACTCTCTATCGCGCAAGGTCCAGCGATTAATATCATAATTTACTCCTTAAATTTCATCAAAATTTCGTGCCGATTATAGCAAAAAATAAGAGCTTTAAAAGTTAAAATCCGCTAGAATCGCCCCTTTAAAATCAAGGAAATTTAATGCAAAAAATCATCTTAATCGGGCGTCCAAATGTCGGAAAAAGCTCGCTTTTTAACCGATTATGCGCACGTCGTATTGCGATCACATCGGATATTGCTGGCACTACAAGAGACATAAACAAAACAGAAATTTCACTCGGCGAAAAACGGGCGATTTTGATAGACAGCGGCGGATTAGACGGGCGCGATGAGCTATTTTCAAACGTGCAAAAACGGACACTTTTAGAAGCCGAAGATGCCGATATAATCGCATTTATGGTTGATGGCAAACTCTATCCAGACGAGAGCGATCGCGCGATTTTTTACTCGCTTTGCAAACTAAAAAAGCCAATTTGCCTAATTGTAAATAAAATTGATGGTAAAAAAGACGAAGCAAGAAGCGACGAATTTAGTGCGTTTGGTGCAAAAATTCGCTTTAATATTTCAGTTAGCCACAACACGGGCGTAGATGAGCTTAAAATTTGGTTTGAGAAAAATTTGAGCGATGATTTAATAAAATCCGCCGTTGATGATGGCGATTTTGATGCTATTTTAGAAAATTTCGATGAAAATGGCGAAATTTTACCATCAAATTTAGATGAAAATGTAGACGAAGATTTTGAAAATCGTGCAATTCGTGTCGCGATTTTAGGGCGCGTAAATGTCGGCAAATCAAGCCTTTTAAATGCTTTAGTTAAAGAAAGTCGCAGCGTCGTAAGCTCGGTCGCAGGAACAACAATAGACCCGGTAAATGAGAGCTATTTTTATAATGGGCGCGAAATTGAGTTTGTAGATACTGCTGGAATTAGAAAGCGAAGTAAGATTGAAGGTATCGAAAAATTTGCGTTAAATCGCACAGAAAAAATGCTAGAAAACGCCGATATTGCACTGCTTGTGCTAGATGCGAGCGAGGATTTTAGCGAGCTTGATGAGCGAATCGCGGGGATTATCGCGAAATTTAATCTTGGCGTGATAGTTGTCTTTAATAAATGGGATGCAACGGACGCGGATTTTGATAAGCTATCGCGAAAATTTCGAGATAAATTTAAATTTCTAGCTTATGCGCCAATCATAAGCGTGAGTGCGCTTGGCGGGAAAAGAGTGCATAAAATTTATGATTTGATCTTAGAAATTTACGCAAATTTTACGCAAAAAATTCAGACTTCAAAACTAAATGCGCTCATAGAAAATGCGATTTTAGAGCACCCTATCCCGCGCGATCACGGGCATAAAGTCCGCATCTACTACGCAGCACAATTTGGCTTTGCGCCCCCTAAAATCGCACTTGTGATGAATAAACCAGGTTCATTGCATTTTAGCTACAAACGCTATTTAATCAATAAATTACGCGAAAATTTTGAGCTTTTAGGCACTCCGGTTGAGCTTTTTGCGCGCGGGAGAAATTCGCAAGAAGAAGAGAGAACAAAATAGTGAAAAATATAGTTTTAATCGGTTTTATGGGTGTTGGCAAAGGTCGAATCGGGCGCGAATTAGCTAAAAATTTAGGTACTTTTGCGCTAGATTGCGATGATTTAATCCAAAGCGCAAACAACGCCAAAATAAAGGAAATTTTCGATGAATTTGGCGAAGAGTATTTTAGAAAACAAGAGAAAAATCTGGCAATTTTTTTAGAAAAAAACGTCAAAAATGCCGTAATTTCAACAGGCGGGGGATTTTACCGCGTCCCAAATTTGAAAAAAATCGGCAAAATAATCTACTTAAAAAGCGATTTTGAATCCATAATCAATGCAATAAACTCATCACCAAACGCGCAAAAAAAGATAGCCAAACGCCCGCTTTTATCAAATTTAACCGCCGCAAAAGAGCTGTTTTTAAAGCGCGAAAAAGAGTATGAAGCACTAGCTAATATCACAATCGACGTGCGCAAAAAGAGCATAAAAGATATAATTTTGCAGATCAAAAAGGGACTAAAATGATAATTTTAACAGGACTTCAACCAAGCGGAAAGCTCCATATTGGCAACTATTTCGCCTCTATCGCGCCGATGATTGCCGCGCAAAATAGGCTAAATTTAGCCTCAAATTCAGAGCAAATTTTAGGCGCAAAGCTAGAAAATCCTAACGAAAATTTTGACGCAAATTTGAATGCAATTTCCAACAAAGTTCAACCAAATCCAAAGCAAATTTCTGACACAAATGGGGCAAATTCCGATCAAATGCTGATGTTTATCGCAAACTACCACGCGATGACCTCGCTAAATGATGGCGAAAGGCTAAAGCAAAGCACATTTGAAGCAGCCTGCGCGTTTTTAGCACTAGGAATTGACCCACAAAAGAGCCTATTTTGGGTGCAAAGCGACGTAAAATCGGTGCTAGAACTCTACTGGATTTTGAGCGCATATACGCCGATGGGACTACTAGAGCGCGCCCACGCCTATAAAGATAAAATCGCAAACGGGCTAGAATCGCATCACGCGCTATTTTCCTATCCGGTGCTAATGGCGGCCGATATTTTACTTTATAATGCAAATTTTGTCCCAGTTGGCAAAGATCAGATCCAACACGTCGAGATTGCGCGTGATATTGCGCTTAAATTCAACAACGCTCACGGCGATATTTTCGCCCTCCCGCAAGCAAAAGTGAGTGAAAATGTCGCGATTGTCCCAGGCACAGATGGGCGAAAGATGAGCAAAAGTTATGCAAACACGATCGATATTTTCTGCGATCAAAAAACACTCAAAAAACAATGCAATAAAATCGTAAGCGACTCAACCCCGCTAGAAGAGCCAAAATCGTGGGAAAATTGCAATATTTACGCGATCGCAAAGCTGTTTTTAGATGAGCGTGGCGCGGGCGATTTGCGTGAGCGATATGAGCGTGGTGGCGAAGGATACGGGCACTTTAAAGCCTATTTGCAAGAGCTAATTTGGGCGCATTTTACAGATGCTAGAGATAAATACGCGGATTTTATGGCACACCCTAAAAAAGTGAGAGAAATTTTAGATTTTGGGGCATGTAAAGCGCAAAAAATAGCCGATGAGAATATGCGTAAAATCCGCGATTGCGTCGGGATTTTGTAGGGATTTTGTTTTGAAAAATATGTGTAGATTTAGCACGAAATTTATCGTAAGCGTTTAAAACCTAACGCGAATTAAAGTAGTAAATTTGGCTGAAAATTTAACGTAAAACAGGGCGCAAATTTAATGTAAATTTGGTGCTAAATTTTCACTAATTTTTGTTAAAACACAGCGAAAATTTGGCGTAACCTATATAAAAATAACAAATTTATATCGGTTTTATGATAAGCGTTTAAAACCCAGCGCGAGATTTTATATCAAATAAAAATTTACAATTTAAACAAAATTTGCGCCATGTTTTTTATAAAAAATCTCTTTTTAACGCGAATTTAAATAAAAAATTTTGCGAAAAATTTAATTGATTTTAGGAGAAAAAATGAAATTATGTGTTGCCTTGGATCTGCCTACGCACAAAGAAAATTTAGCGTTGGTGCAAAATCTAGCGCATTTAGCGGATAAAATTTGGCTAAAAGTTGGGCTTAGATCTTATTTGCGCGACGGTGCTATTTTCTTACAAGAGCTCAAAAAAATCGGCGATTTTCGCATTTTTTTAGATCTTAAAATCTACGACATTCCAAATACCACAGCAGACGCGGTTGAGGTTTGCACTGGGCTTGGCGTGGATATGATAAATCTGCATGCAAGCGCGGGAAAAGAGGCGATGTTGGCGGTTGCAAATCGCCTAGCAAAGCTAAAAACGCGCCCGCTAATCATCGGCGTGTCGGTGCTAACTAGCTTTGATGAGCGCGGCTGGAGCGAGATTTATGGGCGCGACGTGACTAAAAGCGCGGTGGATATGAGCGTAATGGCGCATGAGTGTGGGCTTGATGGCGTGGTTTGCTCAGCGCATGAAAGCTTGATGATAAAGCGCGCGATTTGTGCGAATTTGGCTGATTTTGACACAAATTTAGCTATACGCAAAGCTATAAAACACAGTAAGCAAAGCGAATTTGAGCCTAAAATTAGCGCAGATTTTAAAAATTTGCCAAATTTAGACGCGGATTTTAGTGGAGATTTTTCTCAAATGGCACAAATTTCAAGTGCGAATTTAGAAAGAGAAATTTATCAAAAAACACAAATTTTAGACACAAATCAAGCGAATGAAATTTCGAAATTTAACGCAAATTTTACCGCACAAATTTCACCAAATTTAAGCGCGAATTTTCTTACAATTTGCCCTGGAATTCGCCCATTTGATAGCGCGAAAAACGACCAAAAAAGAGTCGCTGATCTAAATTTCGCCAAAGAACAAAAGTGCGATTTTATCGTGGTTGGACGCCCAATCTACATGGCAAATAATCCAAGTCAAATATGCGAAAAAATCCTCTCGCAAATAGATAGCTAACAAGGCTATCTAAATCGCTAATTTAAAATATTAAAAGCCAAAATTCAACGCAAATCAAACTAAGAGATTTCACAAAACAAGACGCGAATTTAGCCATTTTTAAATTGATTAAATGCAAATAGTTAATTTTAATAAATGCGCTTTAAAATCAAAACATGTCTATTGAGCTTTGAATATGATTTTGCCGATTAAAACAACTGTATTCAATTTCCAAATTTCAAAGAAGAAATTTAGAAATTTGAACTATTTTGCGCAAGATTTAGAAACTACCAAAATAACAAATTTAACTAAGATGTTTAAAATTTCCATCAATAAATTTCTAGAAAATATCAAAATTTTAATAGCTAGCGAGTGTGAAAAACTAAATTTGGTGGCTAGATATAAAATTGCAAAAGCTGTTTTGACTCCAAAATAGCAAGGGGCAAAAAAGATAGACTGATGTGCGATTAAGGGATAAAGATAA
>CAUUFG010000080.1:0-6915 GCA_963544335.1 uncultured Campylobacter sp. | reverse complement strand
GCAAGCTCTAGCATCTCATCATAGCTGATTTTATCTAGCTTTTTTGCCTTTGGTTCAATGCGCGGATCTGTCGTATAAACACCATCTACATCTGTGTAAATTTCACACAAATCAGCCTTTAAAGCCCCAGCAAGCGCAACCGCACTTAGATCGCTTCCACCACGTCCTAGCGTAGTAACATCGCCATTTTCATCTACGCCTTGAAACCCAGCCACGACGACGATTTTGCCATCTTTTAGCGCATTTTCGATATTTGGCGTATAAATTTGAGAAATTCGCGCTTTTGTATGAAAACTATCTGTTATCATTCCAGCTTGACGCCCAGAAAATGCGACCGCTTGGTGCCCTAGCTCATTTAATGCAATCGCTAAAAGTGCGCTAGTAACGCGCTCACCAGCACTCAAAAGCAAATCTGTTTCGCGTTTTGATGGATTTTTACTAAAATGATCAGCGTATTCAAGCAATCTATTTGTAACTCCACTCATAGCAGAGACTACGACGACTAGCGAATTACCCTGCTCTTTTGTCTGTATTACGCGCTTTGCGACCTCATCGATTCTTTCTAATGTTCCGACGCTAGTTCCGCCGTATTTTTGC
Source organism: uncultured Campylobacter sp. (assembly GCA_963544335.1). Classification (GTDB taxonomy): domain Bacteria; phylum Campylobacterota; class Campylobacteria; order Campylobacterales; family Campylobacteraceae; genus Campylobacter_B. The sequence continues at coordinate 6,318 of CAUUFG010000080.1, read as the reverse complement.
ACAATTAACATAAAAAGCCCTCTTTTCTAAAATATTTCAAAACTTCTAAATAGATATCTTTTTTAAACGACGTAACGTATTTAAAAATTTCATTACTTTTAACAAATTTAAAATCACTAAATTCAGGAACCTTCGTATCAGTTGAAACGCCATCTAAATTTCGCAATTTAACCAAAAAATATTTCTGTTTTTGTCCTACATAAGGCTTCATTTTATCAAGAGTATTTTTAGGGAAATCATAACTTAACCACTCCGGATAAGCGGATAAAATTTCAACATCGTTTGTCCCGATTTCCTCTTTTAGTTCCCTTAAAATCGCCTCTTTTGGCGTTTCGCCTTTATCTATGCCACCTTGAGGAAACTGCCACGCACCAGCGATATCAATACGCTGAGCGATCAAAATTTCACAGGTAAAAGGATACTTTGGCGATAAAATCACAGCACTTACATTTGGTCTATATTGTTTCATATTTTCCCTCAAAATTTTCGCGAGATAATAGCCAAAATGTCTTTAAATTTATGTAAAAGACGCTAAATTCGCGCCGAAATTTACGGAGAAATTTAATTGAAAAATCACATCTATATCCACATACCATTTTGCGAAAGTAAATGCCCTTATTGCGCTTTTGGCTCATTTAGTGATAAATTTGAGCTAATAACGCGCTATTTTGATGCGCTTTATAAAGAGATTAGCGGAGCAAATTTAGGCGAAATTTCTAGCGTTTTTATCGGCGGAGGCACGCCAAGTGCCGTAAAAGCTGATTTTTACGAGCCGATTTTTGAAATTTTGCGCCCAAATTTAGATAAAAGTGCAGAGATTACAAGCGAAGCCAATCCAAACTCAGCAAATAAAATTTGGCTAAAAAAAATGCTAAATTTAGGCGTAAATCGTCTAAGTTTTGGTGCGCAAAGTTTTGATGAAAAAAAGCTTAAATTTTTAGGTCGCGTGCATGGAAAAAGAGCGATTTTTCGCGCTGTAGAAAATGCGCTTGAGATAGGGTTTAAAAATGTAAATTTAGACTTAATTTATGGGAGTAAATTTGATACGAAAAGCTTTTTAAAAACAGAGCTTGAAAGCTTAAATGATATCGCTAAAATAGGGCTTAGCCACGTGAGCGCATATTCTTTAACACTAGAACAAAACACGCCGTTTTTTGGCAAAAAAAGCTATGCAAAAGATAGAGTGCAAAACGCTAAATTTTTAATTAAATCATTGCAAGATTTAGGCTTTTTTCAATATGAAATTTCAAATTTTGGGCGTTTAAATATGGAGTGTAAGCACAATTTAAGCTATTGGCGTGGCGAAATTTACAGCGGTTTTGGAGCGTTTGCGGTGGGATTTGATATGAAAATAGAGGCTGATTTTACGTCAAATTTATCGACAATCAAAGAGGCAAAACGCCTCTATTCTCCAAAAAATTTAGAAAGCTATATAAAAGATCCTTTTGTAAAAAAAATAGAGTTTTTAAGCATAGATGATTTGCACCTAGAACGCATATTTTTGGGACTTCGCTCCAAAATTGGCGTCTTAAAATCACTACTAAATGAAGAGCAAATTTCACGTGCAAATTTGCTTTGCGATGAGCACAAATTAAAATTTGAAAATGATAAATTTTTTAATACAGATTTTTTGCTTAGCGACGAAATCGCACTTTTTTTGACACAAAATTAGTTAAATTTAATTCAATTTTAAGTAGAATTAGCCATTTTTTTAGGAAGTGAAGTAAAGCATGTTTGGGATAGGATTTTCCGAATTTTTAATTATCTTAATAATAGCAGTTATCGCTCTAGGGCCGGAGAAATTGCCAGGTGCAATCGTAACCGCGGCGAAATATTTTAAAATGATACGAAGTGCGGTAAATGAGGCAAAATCGAGCTTTGAGAGCGAAATAAAATTAGACGAGCTCCGCAAAGATGCGCAAAATTTCAAAAGCGATTTTACCGATATGGCGCAAGATACACGTAAAAAACTCACATTTGATGACTTGCAAGAGGTCGGGAACGAAATTTTAGGCGCAAAAAACGAAATTTTAGGCGGTTTAAACGATAACTTTAGCACAACAAAGAGCACAAATACCAATCAAAATTTAGACCCAAATAGACCAAATTTAGATCAAGCGCAAATTTCAAATAATTCGGAGAAAAAAGATGTTTGAAGAGCTAAAACCACATATTGCTGAGCTTCGCAAACGTCTAATTATCGCGGTTATTGGGCTTTTAATTGCATTTGGAATCTGCTTTTCGTTTCACGATGCGATTTTGATATTTTTAAAAGCACCACTTGATGGCATATCCGCACCAAATGGCGCAAATTTGGGCGCAAAGATGATCTACACCCACCCAGCCGAGCTATTTTTTGTCTCGCTAAAAGTCTCGTTTTTTGGCGGATTTTTACTCTCTCTTCCGCTGATTTTGTATCAAATTTGGGCTTTTGCGGCACCAGGCTTGTATGAAAATGAGAAAAAATATATCGCGCCGTTTGTCTTTTTTGCATACACGATGTTTTTGGCAGGTTGTTCGTTTTGCTACTATTTTGTCGTGCCGACTGCGCTAAATTTTTTGCTAAATTTTGGCGATTCTGGGCAAATTTCTACAATGTTAAAGGTGAGCGAATTTGTCGGCTTTTTCACAAAACTTTTGATCGCTTTTGGCATTAGTTTTGAGCTACCTGTTGTTACGTTTTTTCTCGCTGTTATAGGGCTTGTAAGTGCGCGATCGATGCTGGGATTTTTCCGTTATGCAATTGTGGGGATTTTCATTTTCGCAGCCATTATGACGCCGCCTGATATATTAAGCCAGCTACTTTTGGCTGTGCCTTTGATAATGCTTTATGCGCTCTCTATTTTAATTGCAAAAATTTTTGGTCCAAAGGATAAAGATGAATGAAATTTTAGATCTAAATAGTTACGATTACACGCTACCAAAAGAGCTAATCGCATCAGAGCCAATAATGCCAAAAAGCGAGGCGAGATTGCTTGTGTACGAGCGTAAAAGTGGCAAAATTTCACATCTAAAATTTGGCGATTTACCTGAAATTTTACCGGATTGCGACATGATTTTTAACGATACAAAAGTGATAAAAGCGCGAATTTATGGGTATAAAATCACCGGCGCAAAGATTGAGTTGCTTTTAAATCAGCCTCTTGGCAAAAATCTATTTAACGTCTATATAAAAGGTAGCGTGCGTATTGGTGCGTGGCTAGTTTTTGATGAAAATTTATACGCGCAAGTGTCTCAAATATGCGATGATGGGAGCAAAAATGTCGCGTTTTTTCAAGATACAAAGCACAGAGATTTAGATGAAATTTCTGAGTTAAATTTATATAGCTCTAACAAAACGCAAAATTTAGAAATTTTAACGCCAAATTTAGATACCAACACAGCACAAATTCCAAATTTTAAACCGCTTAACACAACAGAAATTTACGCTATTTTAGCGAGTATCGGGCATGTTCCATTACCACCATATATACGCCGTGATGATAAAGCCGATGATGAAAGCTGGTATCAAAGTATATTCGCAAAATTTGACGGGGCGGTCGCTGCACCTACTGCTTCGTTGCATTTTGATGATGAGCTAATTTCGCGCCTAAAAACAAAACATCAAATTCACAATATCACACTACACGTAGGTGCTGGGACTTTTAAAGGCGTAGATGTTAATGATATTTCAAAGCATAAAATGCACTCTGAAATCTACGATATTCCGCAAAATACAGCGCAAATTTTAAAAAGTGACCGCAAAATATGCGCTGTTGGGACGACAGTTACGCGCACAATTGAGCACTTTATTCGCACACAAAAAACAAGCGGAAAGTGCGATATTTTTATAAATTTATTAAATCCGCCACGTAGGGTTGATTTTTTAATCACAAATTTTCACCTGCCAAAATCGACACTAATTATGCTAGTTAGCGCATTTGTCGGGCTAAAAGAGGTGCAAAAAATATACGAACAAGCATTAAAAGAGCGTTATAGATTTTACTCATACGGCGATGGAATGCTTATTTTATAGCTTTTTTAGGAGGTGAATATGGTTTATTTGATGGTATTTGCAATATTGCTTATTTTATTTAGTATTGCAAAATTTTATTTTAAGTGGAATTTAAAATCAAAATTTTCCAAATTTAACTTCAGCAAACTTTCGCAAAACTATATAACAGACGAAATATCTGAAACCTCGCCACAAATTAAGCAAAATTTCAACCAGCAAAAAAGATTAGATTTTAATTTAATAGAGCGACTATATTTTATCAAACCGGCTCTTTTTGAACTAGCGCGAAAAAACAACAACATTTTTTTATATGATTATGAAGATACGATACCGCGAGTTTATGACACAAACGAGCTAAAAATAATAGATTTAATCTATAAAATCGCTGAATTTTTGTCAATGAATATAGTAAATAATAGTGAAATTTTAATCAGTTTTCGCGCGTATAAAGAGCTTGAACGCGTGATGTTTTTTAATATTTCATTTAAGTGCGAAAAAAATAATTTTACAAATTCGCAAAAGATAGATAATCTTGAAAAAGAGCTTGAAAATCCTTTGTTGTCGGATATCGTAGAGATAAAAAATCTTTGTAGTAAATGTAATGGCGAGATCTATCTTCACAAAAATACAACAAATTTTGTAGTAGAAATAAAAAATAAACTCACAATTATCAACACAAAAATCAAACAAAATTCGCACGATTTCAAAAACATTGATGTATTAATGTTAAGCAACAAAACGGCATTTTCAATGATCGAAAGCAAGCTTAAAATTTTAGGAATTACACCAAAAATAGCAAAAGATTTTGCCGAAATTGAGAAAATTTTACTAAATAAATATAGGCCGGATTTAGTGATTTTGCCAGGATTTATTTTAAAAGATAAACAAAATATAAAGTTTATCAAACAGCACCAAAACAGCGAAAATTTTGCCGTAATCATTGATAATCCTAACACGCAAATTTTAGATAAAATCCGTATTTTTAGGATAAATTTGCCATTTGTAAATGACGAAATCGAAACGCTTTTAATGCTAATTAGCGACATCACAAACGGCAAAAATATAGATGAATAAAGGAGAAAAATGAGCTGCGGGGAGTATTATATCGGCGATTTATCATGGGTTATGGATTATGAATTGCGCGAAGAAATTTTGCGCATTAGCGGATATAAAAACGGCATTTTTTCACTCACAGGTAATTTTAATGGCAAAAATTTAGCCGATAAAAAAGTAGCTGTTAAATTTGGCGAAATTGTCGATTTTAGCGATAATTTTGGCTTTATTTATAATGTAAATAGCGAAATTTTTGGCGTGTTGGAGCTAGATTTAATAGATGAAAATTTATTAGAAGAGAGAATTTTAAAGATAAAAGATGGATTTTTATATAATAAATTCAGCGCAGAAAAACTGGCAAAAATCGTCAAATTTAACGGCGATTTTGAGATAAAAATCGAACCAAATTTCATGCAAATAGGCGAAATTTGCGTCAAATTTTAAACTAAATTTTTTACAAGGAGCAAAACAATGTCAAATATCTTAATCATCGGAGCAGGCGGCGTGAGCCAAGTCGCAACCGTAAAATGTGCGATGAACTCGGACGTTTTTACAAATATCACCCTAGCAAGCCGCACAAAAAGCAAGTGCGACGCGATCGCTAAATTTATAAAAGATCGCCTTGGCGTGCAGATAAACACCGCGCAAATCGACGCTGACGACACAGCGGCCGTGGTGGAGCTCATCAAACAAACAAAGGCTGATCTGCTTCTAAATGTCGCGCTGCCGTATCAAGACCTAACCCTTATGGACGCTTGCGTAAAGGCTGGCATACCTTACATCGACACCGCAAACTACGAGCACCCAGACACTGCAAAATTTGAGTACAAGCTTCAGTGGGCGAAGGATGGTGACTTCAAAAACGCTGGCACCATGGCGCTTCTTGGCTCTGGCTTTGACCCAGGCGTGACAAACGTATTTTGCGCCTATGCACAGCAAAATTTATTTGACGAGATCCACGAGATCGACATCCTAGACTGCAACGCTGGCGATCACGGATATCCATTTGCGACAAATTTCAACCCAGAGATAAATTTACGCGAAGTTAGCGCAAATGGCCGCTACTGGGAGGCTGGCAAGTGGATCGAGACAAAGCCTATGCAGATCATGTTTAAGTGGGACTACCCAAAAGTTGGCGTCAAAGATAGCTATCTGCTCTATCACGAGGAGCTAGAAAGCTTAGTAAAAAACATCAAAGGACTAAAGAGAATTCGCTTTTTCATGACCTTTGGACAAAGCTACCTAACCCACATGAAGTGCCTAGAAAACGT
>CAUUFG010000079.1:0-6919 GCA_963544335.1 uncultured Campylobacter sp. | reverse complement strand
CTCTCAATCTGACGAACACGCTCGCGTGTCACATTTAGCTCTTTTCCGATCTCTTCTAATGTGCGATCACTCTCATCATCAAGCAACCCAAAACGCATACGAATGACCGCCTTTTCGCGCTCATTTAGCTGATCTAACACTTTATCAATTTGAATTTTAAGGTCATTTTTCAAAATATGTTCCATTGGTGAAAGAGAGCTTTTATCCTCGACAAAATCGCCATATTTACCATCATCTTCGTTGCCAATTGGAGCTTCAAGACTGATTGGTTCTTTTGTTATTTTGATTACTTGTTTGACTTTATCTACGCTTAATCCAACCTCTTCTGCGACGACTTTGATATCTGGCTCTTTTCCTGTCTCTTGTAGATATTTGCGATTGATACGATTGATACGATTAATTGTCTCAATCATGTGGATAGGGATGCGTATTGTTCGTGCCTGATCGGCTATTGCGCGCGAGATCGCCTGCCTAATCCACCAAGTTGCATATGTAGAAAATTTAAATCCCATGCGATATTGAAATTTATCCACAGCTTTCATCAAACCAATATTTCCCTCTTGAATCAAATCCAAAAATGGCAAACCACGATTTGTAAAGCGTTTTGCAATGCTAACAACAAGGCGCAAATTTGACCTTGCCATGCGCGCTTTTGCCTTGTCGGATATATTTTTTCCGCGCTTGATTTGCTCTAAAATCTCTTTTAGACGGGCTGGTTCTAGATTAAATCCATCTTTGCTCGCCTCTTTTGTGCGATAAATTTTTTGGATCTCCATATATGTAGAGACCATAGTATTTTCAGGCACTCGCTCAGCAATCTCCTCTTTTGTTAATTTAAGAATATCTTTTAGAATTTTTTGGTGATTTTTTTTGAGCTCGGCACTAAACATCGGTAGTTTATACTCTAAACGCTTTAACTCTTTGTCAAAATTTTCATCGCTTGAAAGCGTTATTTCGATGTGCTTAACGATAATTGTAATAAGCTTACTTGTCGGACCTAGTTCCATCAATTTTTCTTTTAAAATTTTCTTTTTAAAAGCGATCCCAAGCTTTGCTGTAAGGGCTGTGATGTCATCACCTTCAACATCATCGTAGTTTTTTAGATGCTTTATCCAATCTTTTTTCGCTTTTTCAAGCGCTTTAAAACTCTCAATTACCTTCAAAGCGCGTTTGTCGTTTTTGCGAACTAAATTTGATGATTTTTCTTCGCTATTTTCGTCGTTTTCTTCATCAAATTCTTCCTCTTCATCATATGTTTCTTCTGTGTCGTCCTCTTCGCTACTTTCGGTATCATCAAAGCTTTTAAACAGCTCTTTTACAGCACGCTCACGATTAATCAACGGCTCTTTGTAGGCTAAAATAAAATCAATCAAATATGGTACAGAACAAAACGCGTCAATTATAATATCTTCGCCAAGCTCTATTTTTTTTGAAATTTCAATCTCTTCTTCTTTTGTTAAAAGTGGTACTTGTCCCATTTCGCGCAAGTACATACGCACAGGACTATCAGATCGACTCCACTCTAAAAGCTCAATATCATTGTTAATATCAAGTCCATCATCTTCAATGCCATCAAGATATTTTTGATTTTCCTCTTTTTTGCGCTTTTCATCTTCTAAATTTTTTAACTTTGCCACTTGCGCTGATGAGATCAGTTTAATGTCGAATTTTTTCGCAAGCGAAATTATCTTTTTTACGTTTGTTTCGCTTGGCGCTTTTTCAAAAAATTTGACTAATTTTTCAAATGTGACAAAATTTTTTGAATTTTCAGTAAAAAGTTCCTCAATCTCTTTTAAAACGTCTTTTTTAACAGCTTTTGTAGTCATTATTTTAGAAGTCCTTGGCAAGAAGTAAAAAGCTCGGATTATACCGAAAATTTATAAAGTTTTACTTAAAACATTCATTGATGGCAAATTTTAGATTTTAAATTTTTACCAAAATTTAGATTTTTTTAGATAAAATCCCGCCATTTTATCTAAATTTAAAGGGCAAAAATGGCAAAAGTTTGGAAATTTGGCGACAATATCGACACAGATGTTATCATCGCTGCGCGTTATTTAAACACAAGTGATGAGAAATTTTTGGCTTCGCATGTTATGGAGGATATAGATCCAAATTTTGTGAAAAAAATCAGCGTTGGAGATGTTATTGTCGCTGGGGAAAATTTTGGCTGTGGAAGTAGCCGTGAACATGCGCCAATAGCGATAAAATCGGCTGGAATTTGCGCTGTGATAGCCAAAAGTTTTGCACGAATTTTTTATAGAAATAGCTTTAATATGGGGCTTTTGATTTTAGAATGCAATGAAACCGATGAAATAAATGAAGGCGACGAGCTAAAAATTGACGTAAATCAAGGCACAATCTCAAATTTAACACAAAATAAAACCTACAAATTTCAACCAATCCCGCCATTTATGCAAGAGCTTATCAAATCCGGCGGTCTAATTGAGTATGCAAAAACAAAAATAAAAGGATGATTTTATGAAAAAATATAACATTTGCGTGATAAAAGGTGATGGTATTGGCCCAGAAATAATTGACGAGGCGATAAAAGTGCTTGATGCTGTTGCGCCAAAATTTGGTTTTGAGCTAAATTACAACTTTTTTTTAATGGGAGGCGCGGCGATTGATGTCTTTAAAGATCCGCTTCCAGATGTCACTTTGCAAGGTGCGTTAAATAGTGATGCGGTGCTTTTTGGTGCGATTGGCGGGGCAAAATGGGATAATTTACCGCGCGAAATTCGCCCTGAAAAGGGACTTTTGAAACTCAGAAAATCGCTCGGTGCATTTGCAAATTTGCGTCCAGCTATGATTTTTGATGAATTAACAGACGCTTCAACGCTAAAACCAGATGTGATTCGCGGTGTAGATTTGCTTGTGGTGCGCGAATTAACAGGTGGATTGTATTTTGGCGAACCGCGCAAAAAAGAGGCTCAAACCGCCTATAACACGATGATTTACAGCACAGATGAGATTGAGCGTATCGCTCGCGTGGCGTTTAAAGCTGCACAAAAACGTCGCAAAAAAGTGACACTTGTGGATAAGGCAAATGTGCTAGAGACAAGCCAACTTTGGCGCGAAGTTGTAGAGCGCGTGGCTGATGAGTTTAATGATGTAAATTTAGATTATATGTATGTAGATAATGCCGCTATGCAATTAGTGCGCAATCCTGTGGCTTTTGATGTGATTTTGACTGAAAATTTATTTGGCGATATTCTAAGCGATGAGGCGAGTATGGTTTGCGGCTCAATTGGGCTTCTTCCTAGTGCTTCAATCGGCGGAAAGGTTGGCATCTACGAGCCAATCCACGGCTCAGCACCAGATATTGCAGGTCAAGGCATAGCAAACCCCATCGCGACAATTTTAAGCGCGGCGATGATGCTTAGATATGCCCTTGGCGAAGTAGATGCCGCTGAATGTATCGAAAATGCGATAAAATCAGTGTTGCGCGATGGTTATCGCACGAAAGATTTAGCAAATTTTGGCGCAAAAGAGATATGTTCTTGCTCTGAAATGGGCGGAGTGATAGCGCAATACGTGGCAAAAAAATGAAAAACAAAATAATAGACGCCCTTATTTTTGAATCTAAGGGCTACTTTTTAAAAGCAAACGAAATTTATGATGAAATTTTAGCTATTGATCCACAAAATAAGACCGTATTAGCCGGCAAAGAGCGCATAGATGAGACGACAACGTGCAATCGGGCAAAATTAGAGCTGTTTTTAAGCGATGATAAGGCGGACCAAAAGGAATTTGAAAGGTGGCTAGCGCAAATATGAAAGCAGAAGAGATAACAAAATTACTCTTGCAAGAGTTAGAGACGATAAAACAGACGCAAAATGATGAGTTGCAAACAAATATAAATGCCAGCAATGATGATGTTAAATTTGATGAATATGGTCAAAATTTGGTCGATTTTAAGGCGAATAATGCGAATTTAGATTGTGATTTTGTCTCAAAAATAGATAAGACAAATTTAGATGAGAAAATGATTGAAAATCAAGCGCAACATGATACAAGAATTCATTTTGAGCAACTATATTCAGAAAAAATAAATGATGAAAAGGCATTTTTAAATGGTGTAAAAGAGCGCATTTTGGTACTTTTTGAGGGGCTTAATAATTTTGATAAAAATGACATTGAAGCACGAGTTGAGCTTAGCTTGAAATTTATTGAGTTTTTACTAGCAAATATCGAAAAACGACTTGAAAATTTATCAAAATAGTGATTTTTTAAAAATTTACAATCTACTATCTCAACACACAAAACGCGCCTATTTTGTGGGCGGTTTTGTGCGTGATGAGATCTTTTTTAGACAAAATACTTTTCAATTTCTGGCTATTTTTGATAATGCAAAAAAGATTACTTTAAATCAATTACCGATAAATTTAGTAAAAGAAACTGCTATTTTTTTGGATAAAAATAATTTAGACAAATCTGTAAAACTAAATTTGGCGCAAAATTCAACAAAAAAAACTCACTATTTTTACAAAATTTCGATTTCGCAAAATATAAATTTTAAAATCGAAAAAAAGTATAGTTTCAACCAAATTTTAAAGTCTAATCACAATTATAAGCATAATCATACAAGCAATATTTCACAAAATATTTTGCAAAATTATCTGATTTATGAAGATTTTCAAAATAAAGATATCGATATTGAAGTCTATGATATTAACGAAAATAAATTTGTAAATTTAATGGAAAAGCTCGGTGCAAAGGGTGTTGGTAAAAGTTTTTTTGTCTATAAATTTGGCAATTTTGACATATCACTCCCAAGAACGGAAAGCAAAATTTCTAGCGGCCATAAAGGTTTTAGCGTGGCGCTTGCAAATAACGAGCAAACCGCTAGCAAGCGTAGAGATTTTACGATAAATTCAATAATGCGTAATATTTTTACCGGGGAAATTTTAGATTGTTACGGCGGAATAAGCGATCTTTTGGCGCGAATTTTACGCGTCGTAAATGCGGAAAAATTTGGCGAAGATAGCTTGCGTGTCTTGCGTGGTGTTGGTTTTGTGGCGCGTTTTGGACTTAGGGTGGATAATGAGACTTTAAAAATAATGCGCAAAATTGATTTGAGTGATTTAAGCACAGATAGAATTAGTGGCGAATTGATAAAACTGTTTAGCGCAAGATACCAAGAAATGGGGCTTAGATTGATTTTTCAACTTGAAATTTTTGAGTTTTTATTCGGCATAAAAATAGATAAAAAAGATAAAAATCAGCTCATAAAAAGGCTAAAAAATGGGACGAAATTTATAAAAAATGATGCCTACTTTTTATATTTGATAGCAAATTTAACTAGCACAGATAAAGAGCGATTACTTAAACATCTAGGGCTTGGCGCAAAGTATAAAAAGATAATTTCAGAGCCATTTTTTAGCACTCCTAATGTGAAAAATTTATGTGAAGTATCTTTAAAAATGCCTTTGAAGGATTGGCTCGGACTTGATAATCAAAAGCTAATAAATTTTGCTAAAAAAATAGGGCTTTTTGATAATAAATTTTATTTAAAAATAGACGCAAAGGAGCTAATCTTACGCGGATTTCATGGTGATCAAATAAAAAAAGAGCTACAAAAAATCGTGCAAAATGAGATAGATAATTTTGTGAAAAAGATAAATTTAAAATCAATATTTCTCTAAATTCTTCTTTAAATTTAGAAAAATAACCCAGCAATTTTAACTATTTTCTCGTTTAAAATTTTTGCGATGGTTGGTCTTTATGATAGGCTAGAATTTTGTTTTTTAAATTTCTTGCCATAAAATTTGCTATAAATTTGCATCACAAAATTAGTATGATAATACAAAGTTTTACAAAAAGTTAGAAAATTTAATCTACTAATTTGGTTGCAAATTTTAAAAAAAATATGGCTAATTTTTAGAGATTTTACGTAGTTGAAAATGTTTTATTGAGATTTAAAATAGCCTTTAAAAAGTATTGTCGCTTGAAATTTTAGTGAATTTTTGCACTTTTTTATAGCTTTTTTGCTTTTTAAGTGTTACTTTTGCACGCAAGCATTTTAAAATTTACGCCTATCTGATTGAAATTGATTGTTATATAGCTCGTCACATAATAATTTCTAGTTTTAGGGCTCTTTAAAATTTGCCAAATTTATCCAATTTTGCCGGCTTTTTAACCGCCCATCACTACTAAAAATATACAACGCTTTAGTTTTGCCGGCTCTAAATAAAAATGCTTGCCAAAATGCGATTTAACTTAAGTTTTTAGCACAAATTTTTAAGCTATTTTAAATGCATAATTTTTGTTAGAAATCAATCAAAAAAAGATTTTAATTTCCTACAACCGATACTTTAAGAAAGTTTTAAAGTTTCTTGCAAAATTAAAAAGCACATGAGAGATTTATTGGCGATAAAACGTCCAAATTTTGACCCAAAATCCAAACAAATAGCCATATAAATAAACGAATTTTTGCGCTTATTTAGCAAATATTTAAAATTTTAATCTTGCAAATTTATTTAAAAGTCTTAAAAAGCAATTAGCGTTGCTTTGATGGCGATAAATTCCATGTTTCATTAGCAAATAATAATCTTATAAGTGTCAAAATTACAAGAAATTCAGACAAATTTACATAACAATAAAAATATAATGACGGACCAATTTTGATTGTTTTGTGCTTCAAAATTTTTTGAATTTTTAAAGCATATTTGGCTTTTCTTTCACTAGAATTTGTATTTATTTTACTTGTTTGCCCGGCACTCAAATTTGTCGCTATTTAAAGCCTAATCTTTTATAAAATACTGTTTTGTCGTTTAGAAAAAAGATACCCAAAGTATTACTTATCCATAATATTTTGCTTTTTTACAATCAGCTTTTGCGACCTAAATTTTTACAGCAATCTCAACAAATTCTAGGCAAAAGCTCACCTTTTGGATACTCTAAAAATCTACTAGTG
>CAUUFG010000078.1:0-7079 GCA_963544335.1 uncultured Campylobacter sp. | reverse complement strand
CGAAATTGCATCTAAATTTGTTGGCTATGTGGAGTGCGATTGTGATATTGCACGCAAAAATAAAATGCAAGTTTGCAAAAGTGCTATGTTGTTTTGGCGCAAGTTAAAATTTCTAAACGAAATTTGTGGATTTTTGGCTGAATTTAGCTGTTTTGTATAGATTATTTTACAAAACAATCTGTTTTATCGATTTGATATTGTTTTAAATTTAATCTTGCAAAGTCGCATCAAAAACAAATTAAAGAGCGATTTTTTTTGCAAATTTGTCTCTATTTTAAGCCTATTTTAGAATGAAATTTGCTTTATTTGCCTGATAAAATTTTGACAATAAATTTTAGCCACGCAAGGTGCAAAATCGCGATGTAGCGCAACCAAACGTGAAAGAATAACAAAAATTTATTTTGTAATATTGCTTGTTTGCATGCGGGCGCGCCAAAAGCCAAAATATCTATTTTTACGGGACAAATTTGCGGGGCGCAATCGCAAGAATACTCATCAAAAAATTATTAAAACACTTTTTTGAAATTTAACAAAGATAATGAAGTAGTAATAAATTTGATATTTACAAATAGAAAAAGCATAAGCACAAGGCAAATTTGAGGTAAATAGCACAAAAATATCCGTCATTATGCGAGAAATTTCGCCATAATAAAACGTTTTAGCACAAAAATTTATCTTTGCCTTGCCATTATTACGCCACTTATGATGACCACCAAAATACCAATTAGCGTGATTAAATTTGGCATAGAATCGCCCAAAAGTAGCCCAAAAAACGTGCTTAAAATAATATCCGCATAGCCAACAGCCGCGACGATTCCCGCTTTTTTCGCGGCCGCAAATGATTTTGTCACATAAATTTGCATATAAGACGCACACACACCCATTAGCGCTATTAGCACCCATTCAAACGCACTAGGCATCGTAAAATCGGCAACCCCAACAGGTATCAGACCAAATTTCGCCAAAATCATCATCGCTATCGTCGCGATAACCGAAACCACCATAAACGAAAGAATTATCGCATTTGTCGAGTAGTATTTTCGCAGTTCGCGCATGCTCGTGTAGGCAAGCCCCGTAAAAACGCCACCCAAAACGCCGACAATTTCGTCTGCATCGATGCTAATGTGTGGCTGGATAATAAAAACAACTCCCAAAAAGCCAAACATTATCATCGCCCACGATGTCGAATTTAGCCGCTCTTTTAAGAAAATAGATGAAAAAATCGCAGTAAAAATCGGTGCGGTTTTTTGAAACGTGATCGCCTCACCTAGCCCTATGTGTGTGATGTTATAAAAAGTAGCGATGACGCCTAACGAGCCCACCACTCCGCGGATTATAAGCAGTCCCGGGCGTCCGCCATGCCCGAGATTTTGTACCCCAGCGCGAATAAACATCGCCAAAATTATCACTAAACTGACACTATTTCGCATAAAAACAATCTCAATTGAGCTTAGATTATCGCCTAAAATTTTCGCAAATGCACCGGTAACAGAAAAATAAAAACACGCCAAAAGCATATAATAAACGCCCAAATGACGCATCAAAAACGGATTAAATTTCAAATTTTACTCTTCGTTTTGTTTTGAACTATCACCACTCATTAGATCTTTATTTTTGCAATATTGTGCGTTAGGATCGATCTTGCACGCATTTGCAAAATACTCTTTAGCCATCGTGCGATCTAGATCTACGCCCTGGCCTTTCCAGTAAAAATATCCGACATTATTACACGCTCTAGCGATCCCATCTTCGCACGCTTTTTTAGCAAGTTCAAACGCTTGTTCGTAATCTTGCTCGACACCGCCTTTGCCGTCTTTGTAAAATCCACTCAAATTTGCGCAACTATTCATATGATCTTTTGCGCAACCTTTTTCGTAAAATTCGCGCGCCTTAGCCAAATTTGCACCCGTGCATTTGCCACTTTGGTGCATGTGTCCTAATTGATAGCAAGCTTGCATCTCATCATCATCGCACGCCAAATTTAAAAATTTCATACTTGATGCACAGTCGTTGTTTTTGTAAGCTTGTGTCGCTTTTTCTATATTTGTCCCGCTGTATTTTACCTGCGAAATTTCTAATTCGCTTATTTGCGAATTTGAACTCATCGGCATATGATCTACGCCACAACCTGCAATAAAAATGGCAAAAATTAGGTATTTTAAAGCTCTCATTTTTACTCCTTTTAAATTTTAAAAACGCGCGATTATATTTAAAGTAGCATAAATTTAAGCTAATTTAATTTAGCCCAAGGCTCTAAATTTCCACGCTTTTGCATCACGCGCACGCCAAATTTCACGCCACTCAGGCGCAAAAGTGCAGTGCCCTATATTTACCCGCTCCAACATCAAATGAGACAACTCGCGCGAAATTTGTTGAAATTTCAAAGCATCATCACGCAAAATCACAATATGAGCCGTCAAAACATACATATTATGCGTAATTTGACTAATATGAATATCGTGCGCGTCTTTTACAAGCGGGTGTGAAACCAATAACTCGCGCACCGATTCTACAGGCATCGGTGAACTCTCTAATAAAATTTCAAGACTACTTTTAATGAGTGAATACGACCATTTCCCAATCACAAAAGCAATCACAAACGCAAGCAACGTATCAACCCAAACCGCGCCACTATAATAGACAATCACGCCACCAATAATAACGCCAATAGAGCTTAATAAATCGCCCATCATATGCAAAAAACTAGATTTTATATTTATGTTTTCCATGTCGGCGCGTAGCAATAAAATCCCTGTCGCACAATTTACAATTAAACCAATAATCGCAACAATTATGAGCGTTAGGGCGTCGATTTGCGCTGGGTTTATAAGCTTGTCAATCGCCTCATAAATTATAAAAAATACAAAAAAAACAATCATAAGCGCATTTATAAACGCTGCGATAACCTCAGCTCTATAAAATCCAAAAGTGCGCTGTTCCCCGCCATATCGTCCACTAAGCCAAATGGCGATAAAACTAAGCGAAAGCGCAAAAACATGCGAAAACATATGAAGCGTATCACTTAAAAGCGCAAGCGAATTTGTCAAAATAGAGTAAATTAATTGAAAAATCATCGCGATTGTTGTGATTATAATGCTTAGTTTTAGCATTTTTTTATTTGTAGTTGCGCTAGCGTGAGAGTGCGCGCAACCTCCGTGAGAGTGTGAATGTTTATGCGAATTTGCGTGTGGCGCATGAAGTAAAATTCCATCATTTAAGCAACTCATTTTATCTCCTTAGAATTTCAAATTTTAAGAGCTGTTTTTAGCCTAAATTTCATAAAATCGCCCTTAAAAAATTTAGTTTTTATAATACAAATTTCAATTAAAATCAAATATAATCACAACTATTTTTTCTCAATATTATTTTTAGGAGATTTTCTTGTTTAAACATCTACTTTTATCAACAATTTGTGTTGTGTTGGCGGTGGCAAATTTTACGATTACAGATATGCGTGGGAAAGCTGTTACGATAAAAGAACCACTAAATTCGGTAGCCACCATTGATGATGGCTTTGTAGAGAGTGTTATGACGCATCTTGGCGTTATAGATAAAATAACAGCCATTGGCTCGTGGTCGATGAAGCGCGATTATAAGTATGATTTTGTTGCACAAAATGGCGAAAAATACTCTCATCGCGGCTGGAATACGATGAAATTTTTGCACCCTTGGCTAGATGAAAAACCTTGTGTAAATTCGGCGCAAGGAAATATAATAAACTACGAAGAGCTAGCACAGGTAAATCCTGAGCTGGTGATTTTGCGCGTGGGAGATTGCACGCTTGGTGGTAGCGATAAAGAGAAGCTAGAAAAAACTATCTCAACAATAGAAAATTTGGGATTAAATTTGGCTGTTATCTACTCGCCAACATTTTACAAAAAAGCCGAACTCTCATCAATGCGCGATGAAATGCGCGTTTTGGGCGAAATTTTTAACCAAAAAGATAGAGCCTTAAAACTCTACGACTACTTAAACGCCACACAAACGCTAATACAAGAGCGAACAAAAAATATCACGCAAAAACGCTCGATTTTATATATCGGCCTAAATCCCGCCGCGCGCAAAAAAGGTGGCGTAGGTAGCGTAAGCGGCGTAAATACACCAGAATCTTACATAATAGAAAAGATCGCAAACGCGAAAAATGCCTTTAGCGGAGATGGTGAACGCGTCATTTTAAGCGCAGAGCAAATTTACGCGCTAAATCCAGATGTTATTATATTACCCACTTCAAACGGCTACCACCCTGCGCGCGAAATTTTACAAAGCCCGGATTTTGAAATTTTAAAAGAGTTAAAAGCGATTAAAGAAAAGAGAGTCTTTGCTATGCCGTGGTCGCCGATGAACTGCGCTAGAAGAGTTGAGTATCCAATAGATATGCTAATCATCGCAAAAGCTGCTTATCCTGAAATTTTCGCCGATATCAAAGTGCATGAATTTGCGATTAAATTTTACCGTGACGTCTATAATGTAGATGAAAAAACAGCTAGAAATTTACTCTCAGAGCAAATTTTAGACTGGACAATCGAAAGTGATTTTTAGACAAAATTTAGAGATAAAAATTACAAAAAGGGAGAAATTTTGGGGATAAAATTTAAACTAAATTTCATCGCATTTTTATTTTTAGTCTTGATTTTGGTCAGTTTTTGGGCGCTTGTAGCTGGAAGCTATGATATTAATCTATCAAAAACGGCGCAAATTTTAGCGCACAAAATCACAGCCGGAGCCATAGCTTTAGACCCGCAGATAAAAAAAATGGATTTTATCGTAATAAACGACATCAGATTGCCTAGAATTATTATGGCGATCTTTGTCGGATTTTCTCTTGGCGTGGCGGGTTGTGTCTATCAGGCTTGTTTTCGCAATCCTTTGGTGGAGCCATTTATTTTGGGGGCTAGTTCTGGCGCGGCGTTTGGTGCGGCTATTGGGATTATTTTTGCGGGGGCGTTTTTTAGCGTGAGTTTAGGGGCGTTTGTATGCTCGGTTTTGGCGGTATTTAGCGCATATTTTTTAGCAAAAACACGCGAAGGCGTCCCGCCTGTTGCGCTTATTTTATCGGGCGTTATTATTAGCTCAATTTTTTCCGCGCTTGTTGGGATTTTAAAATACCTTAGCGATGATAGTGCGCTTAGAGAGATAACATTTTGGATTATGGGTGGATTATATTATTCTAGCTGGGATGGGATGGGCGTGTTTTTGGTGATTTTATTAGCTACTTTTGTGCCGATATTTTTGCTAAGTTATAGATTAAATTTGCTATCGTTTGGCGATGATGATGCAAAAACATTAGGAATTTCGCCCGAAATTAACAAAGTATTTTTTATAGCTTTGGCGACTTTACTCACAGCTATATCTGTTTCAAATGTCGGTATTATCGCATGGGTTGGGCTTATGGCGCCTCATGCTGCTAGGCTTATTTTAGGCGCGGATAATCGCTTTGTGCTAGTTGGCGCTGGTTTTTTAGGCGCGATTTATCTTGAGATTTGTGACACCATTGCAAGGACCATTTCGCAATCTGAAATCCCGATTGGCATCGTCGCTTCTATACTTGGCGCACCGTTTTTAATATGGCTTTTAAAACATAAAAAGAGGGAGTTGATGAGTTGATAGACGTTAAAAATCTCTCATTTTCATATGAAAATAGGCAAAAAAATTCAAATAAAACCACGATATTAAAATCTGTAAATTTTAGTTTAAAAAAATACAAACTCTGTGCGCTTTTGGGCTCAAATGGTAGCGGAAAATCGACGCTTTTTAAATGTTTGATGAACTTTTTGCGCCCACAAACTGGTGAAATTTGCATAAACAACGAGCCATCAATAAATAAAACCCCCGCGCAAATGGCATCACTTATAGCCTACACTCCGCAAAATAGTGGCACTTATTTTGATTTTAGCGCGTTTGAAGTCGTTTTAAGCGGACGGGCGCGATTTATGCGGGGATTAAAATTTAGCAAAACCGACCACAAAATAGCGCAAATGGCACTTATAAATGTTGGCGCTTATGAGCTTAAAAACAAAGCTATTACCGCACTTAGCGGGGGAGAAAGACAGCTTGTTTTTATCGCAAGATCACTGGCTCAACAAACGCCGATGATGATTTTAGATGAGCCAACATCTGCGCTGGATTTTAAAAATCAGATTGCTTTTTGGGAAATTTTGCGTAGCGTTTGCGTGAGCGAAGATGATTTTAACGCATCAAATTTAGATCTAAATTTAAAAAGCAATCTATTAAATTTCATTGGTAAAACGGCGATTGTTTGCACTCACGATCCAAATCACGCACTTTGGTTTTGTGACGAAATTTTAGCCTTGAAAAATGGCGAAATTATCGCTTATGGCGACGCAAAAAGCGCATTAAATGAGCAAAATTTATTTGAAATTTACGGGCGCGAATGCAAAATCACAGACGGAAAAATACAATTTATTGCGCCCTACCCGATTTTATCGCGATTTTAAAGCCAAAAATTTGGCAATTTTGTGGCGTGACAAATTTTTTACATCGCCTTGCGCAAAAAATTTATGTGAAAAATATTTTTCACTAGTGTGCAAATGCTGATTTTAGAGCCAAATTTACAAATTTCTGCGCTTTTATCCTCTGCTAATTTTTATGGCGTGCGTCAAGCTTTTTCTACCTAGCGCGAACTAAATTTATCTAAATTTAATATCGCAAGAAGTTAATTTAGGAGCTTTTTAATGAGCTAATCGCGATTTGGAGATTTTTGGTTTTAGCTATTAAAAGATTATGCTGGCAAAATGCTCAAAGAATAAATTTGCCAATTAAATGGCATTGAAAATTTATATCGAGCACAGATTATCTAAAAATTTAAAGAGTGCTAATTAATACATCAATATTTTAAGATAAAACTTAAGAAAAATTTAGTCTATTTTTGATTGTTTTTGCGAATTTGCTTGAAATTTTAGCGCTAATTTATAATTTAGATTTAAGCGCGATTATCGATTTTTTTGCATAGAAGTTATTCACACAATAGCTACAACTTAACCTACTATTTACACAAGTTTTGCAAACGTTTATTTTGAATAAATAAAAGCTTTTCAATCCTTATTTAATTGATTTAAAAT
>CAUUFG010000077.1:0-7284 GCA_963544335.1 uncultured Campylobacter sp. | reverse complement strand
CACGAGTTTCTGGCTAGATTTATAATCCAAAACACCCAAGACAATGGAGTTTTATATACAAAAAAAAAGGAGTTAGCTCATTTTAATAATTTGGATAATTTGATTCAGGATTTTAATGACTTACTTTATAAAACACATAAAGATCGGGCAATTTGTAATTGGAATGGAAACTATTACATTAAAGAATACGAAAAAAATGTAATAAAAATTCTTACACAATTAAAACAGCTGGCTCAAAATGGCATAATTGATTACGATAAATTTATTGCGTCCAAGATCGAGGACTGTAAAAAATATATAGATGATGAAGTAAAAATAGATGCCATGAATAAGATTTTTTTAAAATCAAAAGTTGCTTTTATCTATGGAGCTGCTGGAACTGGAAAATCGACTTTAATAAACTATATTTCAAATTTATATAAGTCTCAAAAGCAAATTTTTCTAGCTCAAACAAATCCAGTTATAGAAAATCTAAAAACGAAAGTCGATAATGCAAATAACGCTAATACAAGGACGATTGCAAAATTTTTAGGCAATAAAAATCAAGATATTGAATGCGAGTTACTTTTTATTGATGAGTGTAGCACCGTTAGTAATGCCGATATGGTAAAGATATTAGAAAAAGCCGAATTCAAACAACTAATTTTAGTCGGAGATACGTATCAAATAGAAGCTATACAGTATGGCACCTGGTTTAATATAGCAAGAGATTTTTTACCAAAATATTGTCTGTTTGAACTTAAAAAGCCGTATAGAACCAATGTTGATGAGTTGTTAAAATTTTGGGAGAGTGTTAGAAATTTTAAAGATGATTGCAACGAAATAACAGAATTTTGTGCATGGGGGAAATATTCGTTAAATTTAGATGAAAAAAATGATGAAATTTTTAAGAAAGAACATGATGATGAAATTGTGCTTTGTTTGAATTACGATGGTCTTTATGGGGTAAATAATATTAATAAATTTTTGCAAATAGTCAACACAAATCAATCCTACGAAATTGGAAATTTTGAATTTAAAGTCGGTGATCCCGTTTTATTCGTGGATAATAATTTTTTTATAAGTGATTTACACAATAATTTAAAGGGAAAAATAAAAAAGATTATAGACAAAACAGAAGAAAACGAACTCTATTTTGAAGTAGAAGTAGATAAGATTTTTGAAAATGGTCATGTTTTTACTGCCGGCTTAAAACTTATCTCTACAGATGACAATAAGTCTACTGTTGGTTTTAGTGTGGATAAAAATATAAATACAGACAATGATGGTGATATTGAAAAAATTCCATTTGTGTTGGCTTACGCGGTTTCTATTCATAAGTCGCAAGGTTTAGAATACGATAGTGTAAAAATAGTGATTACTAGAGAAATTGAAGAGAATATATCGCATAATATTTTTTATACAGCAATTACTAGGGCGAAAAAATATCTTAAAATTTATTGGTCACCAGAGACACAACAATACATAATAAAAAATTTTAATATCACAAATAATAAAATAGATGTTTCAATTTTAAAAGCAAAAGAAAGAATTTAATGAAAAAGATAGATATAAAAATAATGAAAAGAGATATATTTAAACGTAAATTCATATTAAAAAGAATTTTTGTATGTTAAAAATAAAAAAACAAGCGCAAAATATCAGCGAAAATCCAGCGTTTTTAAACACGCAACTAATAAATTATCTTGGCAACAAACGCACGCTTTTAGAGCAAATTTGCGCCGTTTTAGAGCAGATTAAAGATAAATTAGGCGCAAAAAAGATCAGTTTTGCCGACGTTTTTAGCGGAAGCGGAAGCGTAGCAAGAGCCGCAAAAGCGCACTCAAATTTGATTTTAGCAAACGATTTAGAGGGCTATTCGCACACCATAAATTCGTGCTATTTATCAAATTTCACGCCAGAACTTGGCGAGAAAATAGACGCATTTTATAAACAAATTTGCGCCGATTTTTGCCCGCAAGAGAGCTTTTTAAGCAGACTTTATGCCCCGCGCGATGATGCGGATATAAAAATGGGCGAACGCGTCTTTTACTCACGTAAAAACGCACTGATTTTAGGCGGATTACGCACTCAAATCGATAAAATTCCGCCTGAATTTCGCCACTTTTTTATCGCACCACTTCTAAGCGAGGCAAGCATTCACTCAAACACAGGCGGGGTTTTCAAAGGATTTTACAAAGGCAAAAACGGCATAGGAAAATTTGGTGGCGAAGGCGCAAACGCGCTTGGGCGAATTTTGGGCGAAATTTCGCTAAAAAAGCCTGTATTTTCAAATTTCAAAAGCGAATTTGGTGTATTCTCGCAAGATGCAAAAGAGTTTGCAAAGCTCATTCCAGCGGTAGATGTTGCGTATTTTGATCCGCCTTATAATCAGCACCCATACGGCTCAAACTATTTTATGTTAAATTTAATCAACGAATTTCGCGCACCAAATAGCAAAAATTTGAGCGAAATTTCTGGCATTCCGCAGGATTGGAACCGCTCAAACTACAACAAAAAAGCGCGCGCGGCTGATGAATTTTTCGCGCTTTTGGCGGAATTTCGTGCAAAATTTTTGGTGATTTCGTTTAACTCAGAAGGCTACATCTCGCGCGATGAGTTTTTAAAAAATCTCGCAAAAATCGGGCGAGTAGATCTTGTAGAAATTCGCTACCCAACCTACCGCGCAAGCCGCAATTTGCGCGATCGCAAGCTGTATGTAACAGAGTTTATATATGTGGTAAAAAAGGGCTAAATCGTGTCAAAATTCAGTTTGTCCGTTTTGAAAGTGTCGATGATTTTGATGGAAAAAAGATGAGTGGAGCGTAGGCAAAATGTATGAAATAATAAAAAAATAGCCGAATTGGCTTTGAAATATTATATTTTTAAGGAGCAAAAATGAAAAAAATATTAGTTTTAATCGGTGCGTTGTTTTTGGCAGGATGCGTAAATTCGCAACCAAAAGCGCAAGTCGCAAGTGCGTATAAATTTGAAAAAGCAGAATTTCATCATATTCAAAAACATACGCCAAGCAATTTTGTCTATCAATCCCCAAGCATCGTAGAAACAAAATATAATGAAAAGCTAAAATCCGCACTACAAGCGCAAAATTTACTAGATCCAAACTCACAAGATGAGCTTAAAATAAATATCGCGCATCGTAGAGTATTTGTTGGCGAGGCAACACCATTAAAGACCGATAGAATAGGCGGGATTTTTGCATCGTATCAAATTCAAATCATAAAAAACGGGCAAATTTTAAGAAATTTCACGAAAGATGAAATGATGTACAACCCTGGATTTTTTGGAAATTTAAAGACGATCGCAGGGCAAAATACCGACGATACATTAGAAAACAACGCAATTGAAGCGTTTATAAAAGATATCGCAAAGACTATAAAAAGGTTTCAATCTTAGATGAAAATTAAAATTTGTGGCATCAAAAGCGAGGCTGAGGCGCGGGCGGTTTTAGCGTGCGAATATCGCGGAAGACGTGTTGATTTTTTGGGCGTTATTTTTGCAAAAAGTGTGCGCCGTGTATCGCAAAAAACAGCGCGCAAAATCGCACAAATCACGCATGAAAACGGCGCAAAAATCGTCGGCGTTTTTGGAGAGCAAAAAGAGAAAGAAATTTGCGAGATCGCTAAATTTTGCGCTTTGGACGTGGTGCAAATTTATCGCCAAACAGACGCTACTTTTATGCAAAATTTAGCTACAATCCGCGCGGGAAATTTGCAAACAAATTTAACATCAAATTTAGACAAAAATTTCACGCAAAATTTTAGCCAAGAAAATCACGCCAAAATTTCAAATAAAAACTCAAAAAAAACTTGCGCTAGATTTTTGGAATTAAATTTAAGTGATGATTTAATAAACCAAGATGAGATTTCACGCCCTGATTTATTAAATTTGGAAGAAAATTTCGCGCCTAATTTACGTCAAATTTCACGCCAAAGCTGCGCGAAAAATTTAGATCAAATTTTAAGCGAAGATTTTAAATCAAATTTGATCTCAAACCGCCCCCAAATTTGGCAAGTAGTCCGAATAAAAGATGAAATCCCGAAAATTTCTGGCGTCTTTGATATGATTTTATTCGACTACAAAGGCGCAAATTTAGGCGGAAACGGGCGCAGTTTTGATTTTGGGTTGTTAAAAAATTTGGATTTTAAATTTGGTATTGCGGGCGGGATTGGAGCGCACAATATAGATGAAGCGATGAAATTTTGCCCTGAAATTTTGGATATAAATAGCAAAGTTGAAGACGAATTTGGCATAAAAAATCCAAATTTAATCAACGAAATTTTAAAAAAGGTAGAACAATGAACGAAAAAGCATATTTTGGTAAATACGGCGGGCAGTTTGTGCCAGAAACCGCGATGTTTGCGCTAGAAGAGCTCGAAAACGCATACAACAATATCGCGCAAACTAGCGAATTTAAAGACGAATTAAACGAACTTTTGCGCCATTATGTTGGCCGTCCATCGCCACTTTTCCACGCAAAACGCCTATCTGCGCACTATGGGCACGAAATTTATCTAAAACGTGAGGATCTAAATCACACCGGCGCACACAAGATAAATAATGCTCTTGCGCAAGTGCTTTTAGCGAAAAAAATGGGTAAAAAAAAGGTCATCGCAGAAACAGGTGCTGGCCAACACGGCGTAGCGACAGCCACAGCAGCCGCGCTTTTGGGGCTTGAATGCGATGTTTATATGGGCGAAACAGACGCCAAAAGGCAAGAGCTAAATAAATTTCGTATGAAGCTTTTAGGCGCGAATGTAGTCGAGATAAAAGATGGCCTAAAAACCCTAAAAGAGGCGACAACAGCGGCGATTCAAGCGTGGGTCGATGAGATAGAGAGCGTATTTTACGTCATCGGCTCGGCTGTTGGTCCGCATCCGTATCCAAAAATGGTGCGCGATTTCCAAAGCATTATCGGACGCGAAACCCGCGCACAGCTAAAAGAATACGGCGCAAAACCAGACATAATCATCGCATGTGTGGGCGGTGGAAGCAACGCAATTGGCATGTTTAGCGAATTTTTAGACGATAAAGACGTCAGATTAATCGGCATTGAAGCGGGCGGACTAGGCGCAAATACACCATA
Organism: uncultured Campylobacter sp.; assembly: GCA_963544335.1. Lineage (GTDB taxonomy): Bacteria > Campylobacterota > Campylobacteria > Campylobacterales > Campylobacteraceae > Campylobacter_B. Next base: position 2,198 of record CAUUFG010000077.1, on the reverse strand, counting down.
CCACGCAGCCACGCTTACAAACGGCAAAGATGGCATAATCCACGGCATGAAAACGATCGTTTTACAGGATCTATATGGACGAATCTCACCCGTGCATAGCATTAGCGCGGGGCTTGATTATCCAGGAGTTGGGCCACAACACGCGCATTTAAGCGACATTAGGCGCGTAGAATATTACGCGATCACCGATGATGATTGTATAAATGCGCTAAAACGCTTAAGCGCGCTAGAGGGCATAATCCCTGCAATAGAGAGCTCTCACGCACTAGCATATTTAGATAAGCTATGTCCAAATTTAGCGCAAAAATCTACAATAATCGTAAATGTGAGCGGACGTGGCGATAAAGATATGAACACCGTAATGAACTATGAAAAAGGAAAAATTTATGGATAAATTTCAACAAGCATTTAGCAAAAAAGCAAACATCGCCTATATCGTAGGCGCGCACCCTAGCGTTGAGTATTTTCGCAAATTTATAGATAATTTAGACAAAAGCGCGATTGATATTTTAGAAATTGGCATACCATATTCTGATCCGATCGCCGATGGCAAGACGATTTTTGATGCTTCATTTAGCGCGGTGGGGCGTGGCGTGACAACGGATACGATTTTTGATACGTTACAACAGTGTCAAACGCAAAAACCGATTGTTTTGCTTGTCTATTATAATTTGATTTTTGCATACGGCGAAGATGCGTTTTTGCGCCGTGCAAAAGAGTGCAAAATAAGCGGGATAATCGTACCCGATTTGCCATACGAAGAGAACGATGAGCTATTTAAAAAGTGCCAAAATTTAGATATCGCGCTCATTCCGCTCATCTCAATCACGTCAGAATACCGCATGGATAAAATTCTTTCTCGTGCAAGTGGTTTCATCTACGCAATAGGTGCAATCGGTGTCACAGGAAGCAAAGGCGCACCGCAAATTCGCCTACAAAATATGATCGCAGATATCAAAAAAGCATCAAATTTGCCAGTAGCAATCGGCTTTGGCATCCGCACAAATGATGATGTAAAACGCGTAAAAAACTTCGCAGATGGCACGATAGTGGGCACATCTATCGTAAAAATGTGCTCTGAGTTTGGGGCTAATGAGATCATGGCTCACATTGGCGAGCTATTTCGCGACTAAATTTTAAAGGATAAAAATGCAAAAAAATATTTTTTTGGCGCTGTTTTTTATGCTAAGCGCGCTAAATGCAACGAATTTATTAAAATATGATGTTTTTGATGGCGAGCAAAATATTGATTTAAAACTATCTTTTGATACGCCATATCGTGGTGAAATCACGCAGACAAACGAGAAAAATATGGTGATTGTTACGCTAAAAGATCTAAATTTGGCTGAGAAATTTAACCATCAAATAAACTCTCAAATCGGATCTGAATTTGTAATTTCGCCGATGGATAATGCCGTTAAAATCGAACTTAACACGAATAAAAATATCGTTGTAAAACCTAGTTTAAACGACGATAAATCAGAGCTTATGCTGAAATTTTCGCAAAGCAATCAAAGCGCGATTTTGCCACAGAGTAAAACGCAAGATGAAAGCGAGGTGCAACCTTCAAATTTAGTGCGAAATGGCACGATTTTAATAACAGCTTTGTTGATTTTTATCGTATTTTTGATTATCACAAAACGTATGTTTGGCACAAAAAATGGAAAAAATGATGATGAAATTTGGACAGCTTTTGAAAATGTAAACATGGATAATCAAGCACAAAAAATGGATAAAAAAGCCGATTTAAATACAAATTTAGACGATATCAATATCGCAAATTTACAGCCAAATTTTGTGTTAAAAAACGACGATGAAAATCTTAAATTTAGCGCAGAAATAGCAGAAAAAATAGAAAATCAAAGCGAAATTTCAAAGCGAAATTTAGATGAAAAAATTGCCAACGAAAGCGCAAAAGATGACGCAAAAACCGATTTAGAAACTACGCCAAATTTCGACAAGCAGATTGAAATTTTGTCACAAAAAAATATTGACGATGAGACAAAAATGGCAATTTTAAAGTTCAAAAACCGCCATTTCGTGCTATTTTTAGGCGAAAAAAATATGCTTTTTACGCAAAATGAGAGCCAAAATATCGAGGATATCAAAAAGATTTTGCAAGAAAACTAACTTAACTTATAAAATTTAAATTTCTTAAAAATCTAAGCGAAAAATTTAGATTTTTAAGAAAATATTGC
>CAUUFG010000076.1:0-7315 GCA_963544335.1 uncultured Campylobacter sp. | reverse complement strand
CTTAAAAATTTAAATTTTCAAGCTATTTTTCGCCCATATTTTTAAACTCCATCGCCAAAAATTCACCCGTAAATGAGCCTGTTTTTTTATAATTTTTCGCCAAATTTAGTGGCGTCCCCTGCGCTATTATGCGCCCTCCACCAGCCCCACCTAGTGGCCCTAAATCCACAACATAATCACAATTTTTTATCACGTCTAAATTATGCTCAATCACAATCACGCTATTACCAAGCTCAACAAGGTGTTGCAACACGCTTACTAGCCGATCCACATCGCCAAAATGCAGTCCCGTCGTCGGCTCATCTAAAACATAAAGCGTCTTGCCAGTATCTGTGCGACTAAGCTCTTTTGCAAGTTTTACGCGCTGAGCCTCTCCACCGCTTAGCGTCGTGGCGTTTTGCCCTAGAGTTATGTAGCCTAGCCCCACATCTTGAAGCGTTTTGAGCTTTTGCTTTATCTTTGGCACAGCCGCGAAAAACTCAAGTGCCTCATCGATACTCATCGCCAAAACTTCGCTGATATTTTTGCCTTTGTATTTGACCTCTAGCGTTTGCGAATTATATCTTGCCCCGCCACACACATCGCACGGCACAACAACATCTGGCAAAAAGTGCATCGAAATGGTAATTACGCCATCGCCTTGGCACTTTTCGCAACGCCCGCCTTTTACATTAAAACTAAATCGCCCTACCTTATATCCACGCATCATCGCCTCTTTTGTGCTAGCAAAAAGCGCGCGAATTTCGTCCATCGCGCCAGTGTAAGTGGCAGGATTTGAACGTGGAGTTCGACCGATTGGGCTTTGATCTAGATAGATTACTTTATCTAAATTTTCTAGCCCGTTTATCTGTGTGCCTTGTAAAATTTGCGCCTTTTTTGCGTTATTTAATCGAGATTGCGCGATCGGCAAAAGTGCACCAAGTATCAACGAACTCTTGCCTGAGCCACTCACGCCAGTAACTGCAACCAAATTTGATAGAGGAAATTTGACATTCAAATTTGAAATATTGTTTATATTTACATTTTGTAGCTCAATAAATTTATCTGATTTGCGCTGTTTGTTGTGCGAAATTTCTAGCTCGCCTTTCATATATTTTGCGGTCATTGTGTCGCTTTTTAAAAGGCTTTGATAATCCCCAGAAAAGACAACCTCCCCGCCAAATTTACCAGCTTTTGGACCGATATCTACGATAAAATCCGCCTCCTCTATCGTCTTTTTATCGTGCTCTACAACGATTACTGAGTTGCCTTTTTGTTGCAAATTTCTAAGCGTGGCGATTAGTTTTTGCGTATCGCGCTCATGAAGCCCAATACTAGGTTCATCAAGCACATACATTACGCCACTAAGCCCTGAGCCAATCTGCGATGCAATGCGAATTCGTTGAGCCTCTCCACCGCTAATCGTGCGCGCGTCCCGCCCCAAAGATAGATAATCAAGCCCGACGTTATTTAAGAAATTTAATCGCTCATTTATCTCTTTTAAAATCGGTGCGCCAATCGCCTTTTCTTTATCGCTAAAAGTGTTAAAATTTCGTTCATCAGCAAAAAAATTCGCGCAATCTGCGATGTTAAAATCTAAAATTTGTGAGATAGTCTTTCCACCAACCTTGACCGCGAGGCTCTGTTTTTTGAGCCTATATCCATCGCAACAATCGCACTTTTTTTCGCTCATATAATCTTGTAGATCGTTTTCGCCCTTTAAAATATCATAGGCGATTTTCATCACGCCATCAAATTTGCGCGATAATTTATGGCGTTTCCATACAAAATCGACCTCTTTTGCGTTTCCATATAATATGCTTTTTTGTTCTGCGTCACTTAATTCTTTAAAAGGCGTCTTTAAATCTATGCCGTTTTGTTCGCAAAATGCGAGTAAAAATCCATAATAATAGCTTTTGTTAAAGCCATACATTATACGCACCGCGCCATCTATTATCCCGCGCGTCTCATCGATAATTTTGCTTAAATCAAGGCTAAATTTTACCCCTAACCCATCACACTCTTCACACGCGCCTTTTGGTGAATTAAAGCTAAATAAGAGTGGCTCTAGCTTATCAAACGAAATTTTACAGTTTAAACACGCGTTGTGTTCGCTAAATTTGAGCGATTTTTGCGCAAAACCAAGCTCATCAGCGTTTGCTATTTCGATCTCTATCTCACCAAAACTCTCATGCAAGGCCTTCTCCACATCATCGGCAATTCTCGCTGAGTTTTCATCAGATACAACAACGCGATCTATTACGACGCGGATTGAGTGTTTTTTGGTCTTGCTAAGTTCTATCTCTTCGTCTAATCGCACCAAAACACCATCTATTATCGCGCGGATATAACCCTTTGCGCGCAAATCATCTAAATTTGATGCAAATGTGCCTTTTTTTTCACGAACAATCGGCGACAAAATCGAAATTTTAAGCCCTTGAGGAAGAGCTAAAATTTGAGCGATAATATCACTCGCGCTCATTTTTGAGATTTTTTCACCGCATTTTGGGCAGTGTTGTGTGCCAACATTTGCATACAAGAGGCGCAAATAATCGTAAATTTCTGTGATTGTGCCGACCGTTGAGCGCGGATTTTTGCTCGTAGTTTTTTGATCGATTGCGATCGCCGGAGTTAGCCCCTCGATTTTATCCACGTCAGCTTTTGCTACACGGTCTAAAAACTGGCGCGCATATGAGCTTAGGCTCTCGATATATCTGCGTTGCCCCTCAGCATAGAGCGTATCAAATGCTAGAGTCGATTTTCCTGAGCCTGAAAGCCCTGTCATTACGACTAATTTATTTTTTGGAATAATTAAGTTTATATTTTTTAAGTTGTTTTGTTTTGCGCCATAAATTTCAATATTATCGTTCATTTTTTACCTTAAAATTTTAAATAGAGTGATGATAAATAGCACCGAATATAGCGCGATCATGAGCTTTTTTTGTAGCTGTTTTGAGGCTAAATGGCACATTTTGATACCAAAATAGACGCCAAATAGTGCGCCAATACCACTGATTACGCCTAGTTTATAATTTAACATGCCGTGCATTCCAAGCGAAATAAATCCGCTAATCGATGAAAACAGTACAAAAAACAGCCCCATCGGAACTGCTTTTTTGATATCAACATGCAAAAATCCTATCAAAACGGGCGTTAAAATCACGCCTCCGCCAACACCAATACTCATCGCAAAAGCCCCGATAAACAGCCCAAACACGAAAAAAACAAGGGGTTTTATCTCTTTGCTTTGTGGCGTATTAGATGGCGTAAAAAACATCTTAACAACAGCCATGCCAAGCACAAAAAGCAGTGCAAATTTAAGGTAAATTTCTGGCAAATTTGTTACAAAAAATCCACTCAAACTAGCCCCTATCGCGCCACCGCATCCGATAATCGCGCCATTTTTTACGTCTAATTTAGTAAGACTTTTTGATCTAAAATTTAAAAATGTCCCAAAAATCGAGCTAAAGACCATCATAATGACGCTAACGCCAATCGCCTCTTTCATACTAAGCCCTAAAAGCATGAGCGTAGGTGTTAAAATAAGCCCTCCGCCGATACCAAAAAATCCCGCTAAAAAGCCTATCACGGTGCCTAAAAATCCAAATTCAAAAAGTGTAAAAATATCCATTAAATTTCGCCTTAAATTTTAAAAAATCGCTATTTTACTTCATTCGCCCTTAAAAAATTTTAATATCGCTTTTAGCAAATTTCCATATAATACGCGATTATTTTTAAAGGAAATTTCTTGAACGAAAAGCCACTTTTTTACTATAAACAAATCATTCACAAGCTCCCAAATAGCTACTTTGCAGAAGATGAAACGCAGGTGATTATCGGCATTGATTGCGACTATTTTGAGGGTGAAAATTTAGATCGTTTAGGTGAGTTTTATGAACGTTCTAAAGGCGCGAAAAACTGGGGCGAAATCTGTGATTTTGCTGGAATTTTTGGCGTGATGGCGTGGGATATCGTCTATAAATTTGAAAAAATAGGCGCAAAAAAGCGAAATTTATACGACTTTCCAACACTTTTATACGCAAACGCAAAAAACTATCTACGCTACGATAAAATCGCGCAAAACTACACATTTTACGGGGAAAATTTAGAATTTTTTGAGTGGCTTAAAACCTGTAAAAACAGCGAAAATTTAGATGAAAACATGAAATTTAGCTATGAAATTTGTACCGATTTAAACAGCGAAAAGGAAAATTTTTTTACAATGGTGGAAACTGCCAAAGAATTTATCGCAAAGGGCGATGTTTTTCAGGTAGTTTTAGGCGAAATTTTAGAGCTTAGCACCACGCTTGATGCGATTAAATTTTACGAAATTTTAAGCACACAAAACCCAAGCCCGTATATGTTTTGTTTCCCTAGCAAATTTGGCGTCGTGGTGGGCTCTAGTCCGGAGCTAATTTTAGAGATGAGAAATAGCTCGATTTTTGTTGCGCCAATTGCAGGGACGCGCCCACGCACGGGAAATTTACGCGAAGATAAAAGGCGCAAAAATGAGCTTTTATGCGATGAAAAAGAGCTCGCCGAACACCGAATGTTAGTCGATTTAGCGCGAAATGACATCTCAAAATTTGCCACGCCAAATTCCGTGAGCGTAAAAAATCTAATGCGCGTCGTATTTTATGAAAGCGTAATGCATATCAAAAGCGAGGTTTATGGCGCAAAACGCGCAGATGCAGGGATTTTTGACGTGCTTAGCGTGGTTTTTCCAGCCGGCACTCTAAGCGGTAGCCCAAAAATTCGCGCGATGAAAATTATCGGTGAGCTAGAACATAGCGGTCGTGGGATTTACGGGGGCGGAATTGGATTTTTTCACTTTAATGGCGATATGCAAATGGCGATTTTAATCCGCTCAGCGATATTTATAAAACGCAAATTTTTAGACAAATTTCGCAAAAATTTAGTAGAAAATAGCGGTAATTTGGGAGTTTTAAACCCGGCGCAAGATGAAAATTTATTTAGTTTATCGCAAAAAAATGGCGAAATTTATCACGTCTTTATCGGCGCGGGAGCTGGGATAGTGTGGGATAGCAAAGCGCAAAATGAATACGCAGAAATTTGCGCTAAACGCGAAAGCTTGGTTAAAATTTTCAAGCAAAATTGCGAGCTAAACAATATATAAATGCGCGATCAAAAAATGACTGTTTAAAAATATTTGGCAACGAAATCAAAAGGAAAAAAATGATTTTACTCATCGATAATTACGATAGCTTTGTCTATAATATCTACGAATATGCGCGAATTTTAGGGAGCGAAGAGGTTGTTTGCAAGCGTAACGACGAGATTACGCTAGATGAAATTCGCAAAATGCGCCCGAGCAAAATTATTTTAAGCCCTGGTCCAAAACACCCACGCGATAGCGGAATTTGTTTAGAAATTTTGCGCGAAAATTTAGATATAGAGCTTGGTGCACCGATTCTTGGTGTGTGCCTTGGGCATCAAGCGATCGGGCTTAGCTTTGGTGGCGAAATTTCGCGTTTGCAAACACCGCGCCACGGCAAGAGCTCAAAAATGCAAATTTTAAAAGATAGCCCGCTATTTTCGGGGCTTCCACGCGAATTTGATGTGATGCGCTATCACTCGCTTTATGTGAACGAAAACACACTTCCAAAAAAGCTAGAGATCCTAGCCAAAAGCGCAGACGATGGGATAATTATGGCGTTTCGACACAAAACGCGTGAAATTTATGGCGTGCAATTTCATCCAGAGAGCTACTTTACACAATATGGTAAAAAAATCATCGCAAATTTCTTAAATTTAAATAAAAAGGAGAACAAAATGAGCGATTTTGCGCCGTTTATGACAAAATTACAAAAAAATTATCCATTAGATAGCAGCGATTATGAGGTTATTTGCGAGTCGCTTCACAAAAAAGATTACGATATAGTTCAGCTTGCTGGCTTGCTTGTGCTAATCAGCGAAAAATCTCTCTATCCAGATAGTCTTGCCGCGCTTGTTAAAAACATACTAAAATACTCAAACACATTCGTCGATGATCACGCAAACTTCGATATTGTCGGCACTGGTAGCGACCATTTACGCACTATAAATATATCCACGGCGACCGCTTTTATACTAGCGGCGATGGGCGTTCGCGTTAGCAAACACGGCAATGGCGCAGTTACGTCAAAGAGCGGTTCTAGCGACGTTTTGCGCGAACTTGGCGTAAAATTAAACGCAAATTTAGATGAAAACCGCGCATTGCAGGATAAAACTGGGCTTATGTTTTTACACGCGCCATTTTTTCACCCTATTGTAGGCGAAGTGCGCGAAGTGCGAAACCGCCTAAAAATCGGCTCTGTGTTTAATGTGCTAGGTCCGCTTTTAAATCCAAATTTAAATCTTCGCTATCAAATTATGGGAAATTATCTTGGCGAAATTAACGAACTTTTGGCAAAAACGCTTTTAAATTTAGGGCGCAAGCACGCCATTGTTGCCCACGGCATGGACGGCATGGATGAGATTTCGCTTTGCGATGAGACGCTAATTCATGAGGTAAAAGATGGGCGAATTTTAGAGTATAAAATCACGCCAGAGCAGTTTGGTTTTACCCGCGCTTTTCACAAAGATATCGAAGGTAGCAGCGCGCGCGAAAATGCAGATGTGCTTCGCGCTACATTACGCGGGGAAATTAGCGGCGCAAAATTTGATATTGTCGTGCTAAATGCGATGTTTGGGCTATATGTTGCAAATAAATTTAGCTCGCCAATGCAGGCTAAAGAGCCGATAATTAGGGCGATAAAAAGCGGTGCCGTGTGGGAATATTTTCAAAAATACATAGCAAATTTCGCACGAGCGGTCAGATGCCAGACTTATTGAGGTTATTTTTTATAATGCTGATAGTAGGCATGCTGGGGATAAAAAGGCTAAAAACTTGACGTATGTTTTAGCTCTTTTGACAGTCTGGTGCTGTGAGGTATCGGGTGTATTTTTCTGATCAAATTTCAAAAAGCAGAGAATTTTTTGATCTTGGTCGCAAATTTCGCTATTTCGCTCTGGCCTTTGAGCTATGCGATGCAGGCGATCTCGGTGGCATATGCGATCTGGAACGGCGTTGGAGCTATTGGAGTGGTGCTAGTTGGGGTGATATTTAACAACGAAAAGGTAAATTTAGAAAAAGCTCTCTTTTTATCGCTCATCATCTTTAAACGTGGTGATGTTAAAAATTGTTTAAGGAAATTAAAATGAATATTTTAAATCAAATTAAAAATACAGATAACAATATTTGTGACAATATAGATAAAAATTTGATATTAAACGATCGTGGTCTTTTGTCGCAAAATATTCTTTCTCATCTTAGAGATTTAGTAGAGCATTGTTC
>CAUUFG010000075.1:0-7350 GCA_963544335.1 uncultured Campylobacter sp. | reverse complement strand
AAGCTGTAAAATACCAAAAAATTTGTTTATTTTGTGTTTTGACCGCGCAAAAATTTACGAGCAAATTTGATAAATTTCTTATAACGGCTCAAATTTTACGCTCTGAAAAATACATCAAATTTGGAGTGAAATTATGCTAGAAATTTGCCAAGTTTATACGCAAAATTTGGGCGTAAATTTAGTTTAAAATTCGTCTTTGACCTAGCGCATAAAATTAATTTCGCACGTTGATTGATCGCGAAATTTGTGCTTTGTGGCTTTTGCGGGCGGATATGATTGAGCTTTTGATTTTGTATGAGAATTTGCGCTAGTGGGATTGTGATGTTTTTAAAACAAATTAAATTTATTATTTTTATGGAAATTAGATTTTATTTTCGTGAGTTCGCGCTTGTAAAAATTTGGCTGTGTTTTGCTGCAATAAAATACACATTAAATTAAGTTTGTAACGACAAATTTGGTATATCGTTTTATCGGCATTAAATTATAAAATTGTAAAAATTTAGCCCAAAAATTTAGGGCTAAATTTGATTGAGAGTTAGAATTTGCTTCCGATTGTAAATTGAAATGACTCTGTTTCGTCGTACTCTTTTTTGCCGATTGGTTTTGTCCAGAAAAGCTGCATCGGGCCAATTGGTGTCATCCATTCGATACCTGCGCCCGTGCTAGAGCGTTTTTCTTCACTAAAGCTATCATTTCCGATCATTCCGTAATCATAAAAAGTTACCAAGCGCATTTTTAGTCTATCAATGAGCGGGAAGCTAAGCTCAAATGAGTTATTAAAGCTCTTTTTGCCGCCGGTTTCTATATATCTGCATGTCTTTTGAATGCAAATTTTGCGTTTTGGGATAGATCTGCTTTCGTAGCCTCTAATTGAGCGCATTCCGCCTAAGAACTGCTTGTAATTTACAGGGAGCTTTTTATCATCTGCGCCAAAAATCACGCCTGCATTTGCTTTGTATCTAAAAATCAAGTCGTAATCAACATAGTCGCGCAATCCATAATACCAGTTTAAATTTCCGCTAAGGCGTGAGTATTTTATATCGCCACCAACTCCCGCGTATTCGTATGCTGCGCCCGCTATTGCGCCACTGCGCGGGATAAAATAGTCGTCTGTGTTGTTGAAATTGATAAATGGCGTGATTGAGCTTTTGATATTTTTGCCATTTAGATATCCAGCTGCTTTATAAAAATCATTTAAACCTTCGATTGTTGAATTTTCTAGGTTGTATGTTATACCTGCATTTGTGTAGCGTCCGATCATGCGTCCTGTTGTTAGTGAAAGACCATAAGATTTTTCTTTGTAGTCATCCCAGTCATAATCATTTGCGTAAATTTTACCGCCGAGCATATATTGTGAGTCGAAAATTCGCGGATTTGTAAGTCCAATCGCGCCACTTAATGAATCATCGCTCTTCTCTATGTTAAATTCGCCCTTCATACCGCTACCAAAGACGTTTTTATCGCTAATTCCCGCATTTAGTAAAAGCCCATCGCTGCTACCATAACCAATACCGCCTGTGATCTCGCCTGTAGGGGCTTCTTTGACTTTTACTATAAGATCTAATTCATGATCGTTTACGCGTATTTTTTCGATCTCTACTTCGTCAAAATAGCCTGTGCGTTTTAGTGCATTTTGCGAATCAACTAAATCTGTCGCGCTAAAATAGCCACCCTCTGTTAGATACATTTCACGACGAATTACGCGATCGGCCGTTTTTTCGTTGCCAGAGATTGATACGTTGCGAATTTTGATTTTGTTTTCAGGGTAAATTTTATACACAATATCCGCTGTTAGTTTCTCTTTGTCTTGCTTGATATCAGGCACAACTTTTACAAACGCATAGCCCTTATCAGCGACCAAATTTTCTAAAGTAGCAACATCTTTTCTCGCACGCACAATATTAAATCTATCGCCACTTTCTAGTCCAAATCCGCGGATAATTTTCGCAGTATTTAAGCTTAACTCGCTAGGTGCATCAATGGAAATTTTACCTACGCGGTAGCGCTCACCCTCTTGTATGTAATATGTCAAATCTCCGCGATAATTCGTGCGATCCACATTTAAATACGGCTCTGAAACATAAACATCTAGGTAGCCTTTGCGTAAATATTCGTCTTTGATTCTGATTGAGTCGTTTGAGAGTTCGCTAATTTTTAGTCCGCCATCGTAAAATCCCCACATCCAGCCGAGCATTTCGCGCTCTTTATTTACGATTTTGTCTTCAAAATTTGAATAGCCTAGCTTTTTTGCGCCGACTAAATTTATCTTTTCTATTATTATGTTTTCGCCTCGATTTACGATTGTTGTAAGGTGGAGCGCGCTACTATCTTTATTTATCGGTTTTGCATCAACTTCCACAACCGTATCAAAATAGCCTTTTACTTGATAATATTGTTTAATTCGCTCTTTTACACGCGCAATTGCGACTTTATCGTAGGCTTGACCCTTTTTTAGCCCGATGATTTCGTTGATCGCTTTTTTATCGTTTGTTACGACGCCTTCAACATCAATTTTTGCGATAATTGGCTTTTCTTGGACGTGAAACGTCAAATTTCCGCCATTTTCCTCAATGTATGCATCATCAAAAAGACCTTGTTCAAAAAGATTAATAATAGCTTGATTTGTATTATCGCCAGTGATTGTATCGCCGATTTTTAGCCCTGTCATGTTTGCTGCGGTGCTTGGCGAAATTTGCTTTAAACCCTCAAAATTTATCGATTTTATCTGTGTTGCATTAAGCGCTACTAAAGATAATAAAAGTAAAAAAGAACTCTTTTGCATATACTCAAACCTAAAATTTAAAATAAACCGCGCTATAATACCACAATTAAATTAAATTTTAGAAGGTATTTTTATGAAAATAGGGATCATTGGACTTGGCTTAATAGGCGGTTCTTTTGGAATTTCGTTGCGTGAGATGAAGCTGATTTCTTCTGTTAGTGGGTATGATTTAAATAAAGAAAATGAGCAAATGGCCCTAAATTTGGGGCTTGTTGATGAGATAATAGATATCGAAGAGATGAAAAAAAAGTGCGATGTGATATTTTTGGCGATTCCTGTTGAGGCGATCATAAAGACGTTGCAAATTTTATCAGACGTTAAAGAAAACGTAACAATTATCGATTTAGGAAGCACAAAATCAAAAATTATAGAAGAGTGTCCAGCGCAAATTCGTTCAAATTTTGTCGCAGCTCACCCAATGGCAGGAACAGAAAACTCAGGTCCAAAAGCGGCTTTTAAAGGTCTTTTAAACGGGGCAGTTGTGGTAATTTGCGATGATTTGGGGGCTGATGAAAATCACATAAAACGCGCTGTTGAGCTTTTGTCTTTTTTGGGGTTAAAAATTGTTTTTATGGACTCAAAAAGCCACGATCATCACGTCTCTATCATCTCTCATCTACCTCACGCGATTAGCTTTTCACTTGTAAATAGCGTTTTAAAAGAGGAAAATCGCCGAAATATCATCAATCTTAGCGGTGGAAGTTTTATTGGAATGAGCCGTATCGCAAAGTCTAGCCCGAAAATGTGGGTTGATATTTTTAAACAAAATCGCAAAAATTTGCTCTCATCAATCAACGCTTTTAAAAATGAGCTTGAAAATTGTGAAAAAATGCTAGAAGATGAGCGTTGGGACGAGCTAGAAAAATGGATGGCTAATGCGCGAACAATTCGTGAAATTTTGTAAATTTAGGGCAAATTCAATCTAAATTTGAGCTAAATTTCTTGCTAAATTTAGCTAAAATTTACCTAAATTCCATATTATTACGACTTTATTTTTGATTTTTTGAAAGATTTATAATGATAAGACGTAGACGCACTATGGCAAAATTCTTTTTTATTTCGGCGCTTTTGGCTGGTTTGATTTTTTTAGTTTTTGGGTTTTTAAATTCTAAGATGTTTGAGAAAAATTTGCCCCAAATTGATGTGGCAGATAGAATTTTTTGGAACGGCAAAGATAAAGTTAAAATAAATTTGCAAGACGATAGCGGAATAAAATCTGTGAAAATTTTCATCGCAAACGATCAGGAAAATCGCGAAATTTACGCGCAAAATTTCTCCGATATACAAAAAAATCTCATGCTTGAATTAGAACTTCCAAAGGAGATTTTTTTACTCAGAAGTAGTGGCAACGCGCTTGTTTTTGAAGCCTGTGATGTTAGCAAAAATAACTTTTTTTCAGGCAATAAAATCACAAAAAAAGTGCAGGTAATTTATGATAACGAACGCCCTGAAATCAATGTTTTAAATCAATCTTACAAGATTACAAAAGGCGGCTCTGCGATTGTGATTTTTTCCGCGAAAGATGTCGGTTTAAAAGAGGTCTATATTCAAACAAATTTCGGCAAAACTTTTATCCCTGTGCCATTTTATAAAGAGAGCTATTTTGCTAGTTTGGTTGCATGGCCTGTGAGTGTTGATAATTTTGAAGCGAGTATTGTTGCAAAAGATTTAGCAGGAAATGAGCGCAAAACACATATTAGATTTTATCTACAAGATAGAAAATATCGTGAGTCAAAACTGACACTAAAAGATGATTTTATTGATGGAAAAATCACGGATTTGTATGAAAATTACAATCCAGGTAGCACCGATACTGGCGTGGCGAAATTTAAATGGGTGAATGAAATTTTACGCGGACAAAATGATAATTTTATCAAAGAGACCACATCAAAAGTTAGCGATAAAATGATTGATGATTTTACGATCGAGCCGTTTTATCCTTTGCGAAATGGTGCAGCTGTGGCTAGTTTTGGCGATCATCGTTTTTATGAAAAAGATGGTTTGGTAGTCAGTGAGTCTTGGCATATGGGGCTTGATTTAGCAAGTGTTGAGAATGCAGATATTATCGCAAAACATAGCGCAGTGGTCGCTGGTTTAAAAGAAAATGGAATTTATGGTTTAAATTTGATATTAGATCACGGATTTGGACTTTATAGTCTTTATGGACATTGTTCGGCTAGTAATTTGCGCCTTGGCGATATAGTAAAACCTGGCGATATTATCGCAAATACGGGCAAAAGCGGACTAGCGTTTGGCGATCATCTACACTTTGGGATTTTGGTTCAAGGTGTTGAGGTACGTCCAGAAGAGTGGATGGATAAAAAGTGGCTTAATGATAACATTTATGAAATTGTAAAAAGCGCCAAAAAAGTTATGGATAATGCCAAACATTAAATTTTTTGATATATAATGCGACATTTTTTAAAAAAGGACGAAAAGCGTGAAACAAACAACAATAGCAAAAAAAGTCGAGGGCATCGGTATCGGGCTACACAAAGGTGAGCCTATTAAGATAGTTTTAGAGCCACTAGATGCTAATTGCGGTGTCGTCTTTTACAGAAAAGATAAAAATTTGAGTATAAAAGCAGTTCCACAAAATGTGGTAAATACTCAAATGGCTACCGTTATTGGCGATAAAAGTGGCGTTTTTATATCTACGATTGAACACCTTATGAGTGCGATAAATGGCTTTGGGATCGATAATATTCGTATTGTTTTAGATGCAAACGAAGTCCCTGTGATGGATGGTAGCTCGATTAGCTTTTGTATGATGCTAAATGAAGCTGGCATAAAAAAGCTAGATGCAGATAAAAAAGCAATGATTATAAAGCGCGAAATTTGCGTGGAAGATGGGTCTAAATTTGTTAAATTCAGCCCAAGTTATGAGCCTAAGTTTGACTACACAATTTCGTTTAATAACGAAGTTATCGGCAGACAAAATTTTGTGTTTAAATTTAATAAACAAAACTATATAAAAGAGATCGCTCGTGCTAGGACGTTTGGATTTTTAAAAGATGTTCAGATGTTGCGCGCTAAAAATTTAGCTCTTGGCGGGAGTTTAGAAAATGCCGTTGTAATTGATGGAACAAAGATATTAAACCCAGATGGTTTGCGTTTTGAAAATGAATTTGTTCGTCATAAAATTTTAGATGCAGTTGGCGATTTGGCACTCATTGGAATGCCTATTTTTGGTGATTATACAGCTTTTGCCGGAAGTCATGATTTAAATCATAAACTGACTTTAAAAGTGTTAAGTGATAGCAAAAACTACGAGATTATTACACTTCGCGAAGTGTCAAACGCGCAAGAACTAGCGAAAATTTTCTCATAAGGAAAAAACATAGAAAAAGTAGAAATTCTCCTTATTAGTCTAAATTCGCCGGTTTTAATCGGTGTTTATCAAAATAAAGAGCTTATTAAATCTTATCAAAGCGATGAAAAAGCGAGTGATTTTATAATAAATTCACTAAGTCAAATCTTGCAAGAATTTGAAATTTCTGGCTTAATCTACGCAAATGGACCTGGCAGTTTTATGGGAATAAAGGTCGCCTATGTGATTTTTAAGACGATCAGCATTGTAAAAAAATGTGAATTTTGCGCTGTGAGTGGATTTGAATTAAACGAAAATCAGCCTATTCGCGCCAATAAAATGCTCTCATTTGTGCCATTAGATGGCAAAATTATGCTAAAAAAACTCCCCGCTGTGTCGCTTAAATTGCCATTAAATTTATTAAATTTAAAACTTAATAATGATACACTCCCCGATTATGTTATCAGTGAAATTTAGGAGAAAAGTTGGAAATTATAATTCCTGCAACGAGTGCAAATTTAGGGCCAGGCTTTGATACGCTTGGGCTTGGGCTTAGGCTTTTTAACCACGTTTTAATCAATGAATCAAAAATATTCTCTATATTAGTTGAAGGCGAAAATGACGGCAAGTCAGCCATCTTTAAAAATAATCTTTTTGTAACTATTTTTAATGATGTTTTCAAACGTTTAAGTGGCACAAAAACAACATTTAAATTTAAATTTAAAAACAACATACCATTTTCGCGCGGTCTTGGTTCTAGTTCGGCTGTTATTGTCGGTGCGATCGCGGCAGCCTATGAGATGAGCGGGTTTAAATTGCAAAAACAGACCATATTAAATGAAGCTCTTTTTTATGAAAATCACCCAGATAATATCGCTCCTGCCACATATGGTGGTTTTTGTGTAAATATTGTCGAAAATAACAAAGTTATCACAAAACACACCGAAATTTCAGACGAAATTTGCGCCGTTGTTGTTATCCCAAATAAACCGATGAGCACCGAAAAATCGCGAGATATTTTGCCAAAAAACATCTCGCTTACAAATGCGATTTATAATATTTCTAGAAGTGCGTTTATTAGTTCTTGTTTTTTTACAAAAGATTATGGCGCGTTAAAATTAGGCGCAAAAGACGCAATACACGAAGATATCAGAATGGCAAATTTACCAGAGCTTTTTGATGTGCGCAAAACAGCATATGAAAATGGCGCGATTTTTAGCACACTTTCTGGTTCAGGTTCGTCTTTTTTAAATATAGT
>CAUUFG010000074.1:0-7477 GCA_963544335.1 uncultured Campylobacter sp. | reverse complement strand
CCGGTATTTTTATACTAATATCTCTTTTGTGCGTCTTTTTTTGGCATACAAATAGACGCATGTGGCTTTATTTACTACTAATCTTGATATTTTTTGTCGATAAAAATTCGATTTTTCTCTATGCCACGCTTTTAGCATACGCTTATTATGCGCGAAATTTGAGACTTGCGATAGTTTGCACCGCGCTTTTTATAGGCGATATTTGGTGCTTTGATTATGAAATTTATGGTAAACCGCGCGGATATTTTTTGAACACTTTTGGCGTATTTGCGGGGGCGTTTTCGCCTTTTGTTTTGGCTTTTTTTATCTATTCTAGTTATAGAATTTTGTTAAAAGATCGCGAAAAACCGATACTTTTTTTCATAAGCTCTGGCGCTATGTTTTTGGCGTTTGTATTGTCGTTTAGGCAAAGATTACATTTAGAAAATTTCTTGCCTTTGATGATTATTTGTGCGCCGCTTGTTGTTAAGAGTTTTTTTAATTCATATAGAATTCGCCTGCCGCGCTTTCGTCGTTTGCATAAAATTAGCGCATTTTTGGCACTTAGCACGCTGTTTTTATTCACGATAACTACACTTTTTAATCAAAATTTATATGCGAATATTTTTAAAAATAGTCCTAAAAAACACTTTGTTTATAAATACGACGTCGTAAAAGATCTCTCAATTTGGCTAAAAACAAACGGGATAAACGCCGTAAATACAGATAAAAATTTGGCTTTGAGATTGAAATTTTACGGCATTGAAAATAGCGAAAGACCATTTTTAAAACAAGATTGCAATTTTTTTGAAAATGAGATAGAAATTTACAAATCAAATGTAAAAATCGCGCAGTTTTGCACTTTTTGATAAATTAAATTTAGCAAATAAAACTTAGGCAGATTTTTTCTTGCCAATCTTATAAAATTTGGCAGAGATTTTTTTGTTTTAATCTAAAATGGGTGCTAGCTTTAAAAAACAAAACAGACAAATTTCTAGTGTTGTAAATTCAGAACAAACACAGGCATTTTTCACTTGTTTTAAACACATTTTGTTAGCTTAAAAACAGCTCGCAGGTTGTGAGCTTTTCATCAAATTTGCCCATTTTTTATACTTTTAGGCGATTGAAATTCTAAAATTTTAAAAATTTGAGCTATTTTTAACGCTCATAGACTAAAAGCTCACCATTTAAATTTTAATTTAAAATTTAATTCATCTGCACCAATTTATCTAACACAAATTTCTCTAAATCGCGCTTTGGTATTTCGCATTTTACGCTCTCATTGTAGATGCGCTCGACGATTTCAGAGTATTTTTCATATGCAAAATATGGAAAATGCACCGCCCATGCATCGCGAATTAATCTGTGCGTAACGCGTTTGCGTGCATACGCTTTAAAAACGTCAAACCCAACAAAGCAAGACGCGGTTAAAATCATCGTAAAAAGCACCGAAATATGAAAATCTATATCCGCTAAAATTCCATGCAAAATAGCAATCAACGGGAATACCACCACAAGCCACAACGCGCAAAATACGATATAAGATCGCCCGTATAAAAAGCGGAAATTTAGTTTGCTAGGATCTACTAGCATGCCTTCGTTAAATGAGGCGTTTGCCTCAAGTAAATCGCGAAAAAGAACAGGTTTTTTTGAGATTATAAACATCGAATTTATGATTTTTTCTTTGAATGATTTTTTCATTTTTCCTCTTTTAAATTTGGCGCGGAGTAAGCCGAGTTCTGTCTTTTGGGGCAATTATTTATCCAGGCTAAATCTTGCGAATTAGCTCAAGCGAAAGGTTAAATTATAAGACAAAAACCACCCTTTCTTGCTGCAAGTTGGGTTTGCATGGCATCAATGTCACCAAAAATGCCGGTGAGCTCTTACCTCGCCGTTTCACCCTTACCAAATTTCGCCTTTGTGGGAAATTTGGCGGTTTGCTTTCTGTTGCACTATTCCCTAAGATTGCTCTTGGCGTCCGTTAGACGCAACTTTGTCTTATCGCAGCTCGGACTTTCCTCTTAAAATCGATAAAATTTCAAGCAATTGCCAACCGCACCAAAGCCGTAATTTTAGCGAGTTTTACTTAATTTTTCTTTTCAAATTCGCGCAAAAGTTCGCGATATTTTTCGATTTTTGCTTCTCCAAATTTATAGAGTGCTTTTGTGAGAATAAATCCCAAAATAAACGATAATAAAAGCGCAAATTTAAGCGCAAATCCATCTTTTAAAACATTATTTCCAATGGCTTGTAAAATGATAAAAATCACCGCGTGAAAGATAAAAAAAAGTATCCACAAGATGTGAATTTTAAAAATTTGCGCGTTGATTTTGCGTTCGACGATGATTTTTGTATAGAGTAAAAGCGCGAAATAGATTATCAAATAAAGCATCACACAAACGCTCATAAATTCCAAAAATTTTTTGTTTTCTAGCGCGAAAATTATTTTTAAATCAAGCCCTAAAATCATAGAAATTATGCTTGAAAAAATCAGAGCTAAAAGCGAACAAAGAGCGACATAAAGCCCAAAAAATGCGTATTTCATCTAAATTTCCTTTTATATTATTCGGCTAAATTTGGCGCATAATTACGTAATCTTGTATGTAAAATTTCTTCTAAAACAACGGTAGCGTATGAGCCTTTTGGCAGATAAAAACTCATCATAAAATGCGCGTTTTCTTCATCGTAATTAAATTTCAAATTTTCTAAATAGCACCACGCAAAACGTCTAGACCCGTTCATTTTTGCTAAAATTTCATCATCTGGTAAAAACTCACGCTCAATTTGCCCGCAAATTCCATCGCAAAATAGCGTCTTTGCGCCCGCGATTATTCCAGTTGGGACGATATCTCTTTTGGCAAATCTCACCTGCTCGTCGCTCAAATTTTCACACAAAAAGCACTTTCCAAACGGATAATGCCCCATCACATCGCCCCGCATTATGGAAAAAATGCCATTTTCACTACGTAAATCACCATAAATTTCACTCAAATTTGGATAAATCTTGGCAAATTCTTTTTTGTTAAATTCGCGCGCAAATTTTGAAATTTCCACGCGACGCGAAAGCCAACGATTAAAAATTTCGCTTTGATAAGCCGAGATGAAAAAATCGCGCAATTTTGGATTTTTGATACTATTTTTTCCGCGTAAAATCTCTTCGCCAACACGCGCATTATCGCCAAATTTGCCAAATCTTTGATAGCCAAAATAGTTTGCAAAGCCTTTTTTATCAATAGTTTGTAAGACATTTTCTAAAATTTTTGCGGCTGGTTTTGAGACCTTTTTTAACCGGATAAAAAAATTATTTCCCTTTAAATGCCCTATTCGCAACTTATTTTCATGCCTAAAAATATCTAAAATTTTGATTTTTTCGTGCGAAAACGCGCTCAAATTTGCGCTAAATTTAAACGCAAATGAGATAAATTGCGTCGTCATACCCTCTTTATCTTTAAGCCCAGCATAACCAAAATCGCGCATTTTTACGCCCAGAAATTCACTTAAAATTTTAAGCATTTCGCTCGTTGTGAGATCCTTTTTTTGCACCAAAATAACACAATGCTCCCCACTCCCACTCCACTCATAAAGCGGGACTTCGCGCACGACAAAATCGCTTGAATTTTTACTAAAATGTGCGGAAATTTCGCTGTGATTTAGTGCAAATTGTGTTTTAAAAATGGCTGAATTTTCCATTAAATTTTCCTTTTTTATTGATAATTTTTCCAAAAAATGTAAGCGGTATTCGAGCTTTTTTTGCCTCATTTTGTAGCCGTTTTTTATGATGTGGAGCGCAGGTTAAAAGCACCTCATACTCTTCGCCACTACTCATTTGCAACGGCGTCAATTTGCGCATAAATTTCACTCCCCGCCCGCATAAAATTTTTTCTAAATCACAGTTTAATCCATCACTAATATCCATCATTGAGCGGATAAAACGCGAGCTAGAATAGACAAATTTATCGCGCAAAATCAGCCTTCTAAAACGCGAATTTACACCCAATTTTCCGCCATTTCTAAGCATTAAAAAGCCTTTTTTTGCGTCACCTAATTTTCCACTAAATGCGATTAGATCGCCTGGGTTTGGCTTGCGCCTAAAAAGTGGCTTTTGGCTTTTAGAAATTTGCGCCAAAATCGTAACGCTAATGCCTAAAATTTCGCTCCCAATCGTATCTCCACCGATGATTTGCACGCCAAATTTAGCGCACTCGCTATTTATCCCGTCGCAAAGCTGCCCAATTTGCGCGCTATTAAATTCACGTGGGATCATCAATCCTAAAAGCGCAAATTTCGCCCGTGCATTCATCGCGATCGCATCGGAAATATTTACGCTAATTGCCTTTGCGCCGATCTCTTTTAGGCTTAGCCAACCACGCAAAAAATGCGTTTTTTCCACAAAAAGATCTTTGCAGACGACCCATTTTTGCTTTGCGTCAAAATTTCCAAGCACAGCGCCATCGTCGCCGATAAAATGAGATGAAAATTGCGAAATAATCAATTTCTCTTTATCCATATTTTAAAGCCTTTATACCTGAGCGAAATTGTATTAAATGTTGTTTAAATTTGATTTAAAATAAGGTTTTTTCGCTACAATTTCGCAAAAATTTTAAAGGACAAAAATGCTAGATATTAGACTTTTTAGGTTTGAAGCGGGGCTTGATGTTTTGAGTTTTTACAAGCCGTATTTTTATGAAAATTATGATTTCAAATCAGTGCGCGAACTGCTTTTAGATATCGCACAAAATGATCCATATTTTCAATTTTCCAATGTAAAATTTGTAAAGATTAATGAATATTTAGTAAATTTAGATGAAAATTTTGCGGAAATTTTGGCGAAATTTGGCGAAAATCTTACCATCGCACCACTTTGCGAAAAACGCGCAAAAAAAGATTTGATAATAGATAATTCTGATTTTTTGGAAAGTTTTAAAAATTACGTTGGTTTTGAGGGTGCTAAAAGCGAGTATTTGCGCACTGAAGCGCTGTTTTATCTAGATTATGATGCGGTGCAAAATAGCAAATTTTTGGGGCTAAATTTCTTTGTTTTTGCCAAATTTTTAGCCGATAATAATCCTGATTTAGAGCAAAATATTTTAGCCAAAGTTGCCACACAACTGCCATATTTTGAACCCCCGAAAATTTTTAGAGATGAGCTTGGGCTATTTAGTGCGATTGAATTTTTCAATCAAATGTTAAACATTAAAAATGATGAGAAAAAATTTATGGATTTTAGCGATGATTTTCGTGAAAATGAGACGAAATTTCGCCTTGATAATTTTAGGATTTGCCTTTATAAAGCGAGCGAATTTGAAAATATATTGCAAAATTTGGGCGCAAAAATCATGAAATTTGATGCATCAAATAAAAGTTGCGGGCAAAAATTATTCGGTTTTGATGATGAATACGCGCTAAAACTAGCTAGCAATGTGCTCTTTGGTGCGTATGATGCGGGGTGCGATTTTTTGGTTATCAATGATAAAAAAGCGTTTGAAATTTTAGATGGAAAATCTGATGAAATTATGCGATTTTATGGGCGCGATTTAGAGAACTTTTTTATCGTTTCTACAAGTGAACTTTTTGAACTTTTGCGCGGAAAAAAGGTGGAAAGTTTTAAAAATCACAACTTAAAAGTGCGATTTTAAGGGGTAAATTTGCACTTAACAGACGTTATCATAGCACTTCAAATCGGTGCGCTAATTGGTTGGATTTTTACAAATTTGAGAAAAAATCAAGTAGATTTTACTAAAAATACTCTTATCGGTGCGATTGGTGGAGTGCTTTTTTGCTTGATAATCGTTTTAATATTTGACGTGAATTTAAATCAAATTTTATTAGATATTTTTAGCGCAATTTGTGGCGCAACTTGCGCTTTATACTTATCGAGGAAATTTTAATGGAAATTTATATTTTTGCCGTTGTTGGCGTGATATTTTTGATTGCTATTTTTTTATTATCATTAAAAAATGCGAAACTTAGGACACAAAATGAAATTTTATCGCAAAATTTTGCCGAACTAAATGCAAATTTTACTCAAATTTCGCGCTCAAAAAACGAGCTAGAAAACGCACTTTCTGCAAAATCACAAAGCGAAATTTCACTCAAATCATCTCTTAATCAAACAGAACAAAAGCTAGAAAACGCACAAATTTCACTAGAACAAAAGAGTATGCAAATTTCAAATTTATCCGCACAAATAGCTGTTTTAGAGGAAAAAGAGCGCGATTTTAATGCAAATTTTGCAATGCATTTTGCAAAAATAGAGCAAGATAGATTGACTCAAAAAAGTGAAATTTTAAAGTCATTTGATATAAAATTTGCCGAAATTTCAGCCAAAATGCTCAATGAAAATAGCCAAAATATGGCGCAAACTTCGCAAAATATCATAAAAAATACGCTTGAAAATCAGCTCATTCCACTTAAAAACGAAATAGAAAAATATCAAAAACAAACAAGTGATTTAAATACGATTTTTCGCGCAAATTTCGATGGGCTAAAAGATCAAACACAAAATATCTTGCGCGAGGCTTCAAATTTGGCAGATGCACTAAAAAATAATAAAAAATCGGCGGGAAATTGGGGTGAAATTCAGCTTGATCGCGTGCTAGAAAGTAGCGGTTTGATCATTGGCGAAAATTATCAAAAACAAGTCGTTTATAACGATGAAAATGGCAGTAGAAAAATCATTGATGCGCTTGTTTTTTTCGATGAGAAAAAGCGCGCGATTATCGATGCAAAGTGTTCACTTGTGAATTTTACCGCGTTTTATAATGCAAACAGCGATAGTGAGCGGGCGGAATTTGCGGGGAATTTAGCGCGTGATATCAAAAATCATATTGATACTTTTGCGTCGAAAAATTACGGCGAATATAGTGGGACTTTTGAGTATGTTTTTATGTTTATTCCAAATGAAAATATACTCTCAACCGCGCTAAATGCGGACTTTTCTTTGTATCAATACGGCTATGAAAAGGGTATTTTTATCACTACTCCGCTAACGCTTTTGATGGCGTTAAAGACGATTTATATATGCTGGAAAAATTTAAAAAGCGATGAAAACGCGATGAAAATTTTTGATGAAAGCTCAAAGTTATTAGATAAAATCAGCGACTTTTTAAACAGTTTTGAAAAGGTGCAAAACAATGTAAATACACTAAACTCATCGCTAGAAACAGCCGCCAAACAGCTATTTTCAGGGCGCGGAAATATCGTAAAAAGATGCGAAAATTTAAGCTTGCTTGGGGCGAAAAATAGCAAAAAAATAGAGTTAAAAAATAGCGCAAATTTAAGTTCGCTCGGTCTTGATGAGAGTTAAACATTTTGAGATTGTTTTGCATAAAAATGCAAGATTTGAAAACTGGCTTTTAGGTTGGCAATAATTTACGATTAGAAATAGATTTTATTTTTACATAAGTACAAAATAGATTATCAAAAATCTACAGCGAATTGGTAAAATTATGGCAAAAATAAGATTTTAGGCGAGTTTGATTGCGGTTTAAAATTTCGC
>CAUUFG010000073.1:0-7658 GCA_963544335.1 uncultured Campylobacter sp. | reverse complement strand
ACCATTTTATATCCTGCACCAGAGGCAATATTCGCTTGCTCTGGTTTATATACATATCTATCAAGCCTAACTCCATAGTTTAGACTTAAGACCTCATTTAAGCTCATATCATCTCCCAGAAAAACATATTCAAGAGTGCTTTTTACTGGCTGAGCAAAGGTTACGTCAGTTGCTTTAACTGGCTTGAAAGGATTTGCTGGATCTACGATAAAACCACTACCGCTCCATTTTGTATTAAAACTTTGCCTAAGTTGTAAATTTTTATTTTTAAAGGTAGAGATATGCTTACCAAAACCAAAACTCAATATATGAGAAAATTTACCTACATTAATGTCGCCACTCATGCCGCTTATATCAAACTGTTTTTTGTCTTGAAAAAACTCATAGCTATCTTTTTGATCAAAACTTGAGTTGTATTGCATGTCGCTTGGATAGTTTGCATGATATCTTGTAAAATTTGACCTTTGCTGCACTCTTTGTTTATAAAAGCTTACCTTTAAATTACTTAGTAAAGCATCATGGTCTGGCACAAACTCATAGTAAATTCCATATCTTTTGTAAGGGATGCTATCTCTTGTTTGCTTTCTATTGAGTGTTGCGGTACTATTGCTCTTCTCTTCTGTAAAATAGTTTTGCCTAAAGTCTTCATAAGAAGTGTTTATAAAATGCGAATCAAATCTATAGCCAAATTTCATCAAATTTGAGTGTGTGCGAAATCTCACATCGTCGGGCAAAATTCTACCAAAGGAGCAAAGGTTGGGGTACTTTTCTGCTAAATATGAACCCTCCACACTAGTCCCCATTCCACAAAATGGCACATCATCTAGCTTACCGCTGTAAAAATTCTTTGTCTGTTTGCCACGCCTGTACGTGTGCTGAAATAGTGCTTCGAAACCGCCTGCTTTTACGCCTGCGCCTGCAACTTGCCTAAATTCACTATTTTTTGATGCATATGCGCTTTTGGTATAAAAACCAACATTTTGCCCATCCATTACAAAATCATCAATATTTTTTGTCTGCATACTAACGCTACCACCGATCGCGCCACTACCTTTGTTTAATGAATTTGCACCTTTTACAAATTCTACACTGCTTATGTTTTCAAGCTCGGTGCTGTTTCGGTTGCCATTTAATATCCCTAAAATATTGTAAGAACGAGGCATAAAGCTCTCAACAGCTTCCACTCCATCTATTTTCAAAGAAACCCTATCACTATCTACACCTCGTATGGCATACCCATTATTTCCGCTTCTACCGCCTTCTGTGACAGTTATGCCAGTTTCATTTCGCACGAGATCTCGCTCGGAGAAAATTTGACCTTTTTTTAGCTCGCTTTTGCTAAGCTGTGTCTTTTTCGTCGAGATACCACTCGCACTTACTACAACACTTTCTAACAGCACATCTTGCGATGAAAAGACAAAGCTGGATGTTATACCAAAGATAAACAAAATTCTACAAATTTGCACGATGTCTCCTTGAATTTAAAAAATAACTTGAAAGTGTAGTGTTATTTACATGAATTTATTTTGAATTTAAAAATCAATATTTTATAAAAATAATATTTATGGCGACTGGTATCTTAAAAATTAAGTTTAAATATTATTTTTAGAGTATGCAAGTATACAAATTTGAAGTTATCTGTTTTTAAGAATATATTTAAATTTGACTCATTATAACTGCTTCCAAATTTGCTCCTTAAACCATCTTTAACATCACCACGCTAAAGATGATGAGCGATAAAAAGAGGGCTTTTTCTAAATTTACTTTTTCGTTGTTAAACACTACGCCAACTAGCACCGCTCCCACAGCCCTTTTGTGGCATAAACTTTTGCCCCTGTAATATGCTCGATTTTGTCGCATTTATTTGGGCTTTTAATGATTATTATAGTGTTTTGCATGTTTTACTCCTTTGTTAAATTTAAGGCGCCGCATATCCGCTTGGGTGGGCTTATAAATTTCTATTAAAATTAACAAGAGAAAATCCGCGTTTGCTATCTTGAGCCAAAAAATATTTCAAAATTTTGGTAGTTTAAACAGATAAAATTTGCACGCCAAACAAGAAAATTAGATATAAAATTTTGACCAGAAATTAAATAAAATCATCAAAAATTTGATCTATTTTAAATACAAAAACTAAATCCTAGTGCAAATTTAGCTAAAATTTAAGCTTTGGCGCAATTTTAATCAAGTTAAAAAGCCATTAAGAATTGAATTCATCGCTTAAAAATGAGCCAGAAAAGCAGATTAATCCAAATTTTTCGCAAAAATTGGCAACGCTAAAATTTCAAAATCCGCACTTTTAAAGCTGTGCAAAAACCTCAAAATTTCGCGCACTTCGTCCTCGCTTACAAAAATTTGAAATTTCGCGCCATTTTGTGTAAATTGGGTATTAAAATTTATCTTATCCAAAAAATTTGGCGCGCAAAAATTTGTGCTTAAAAAGTGTTCCAACCTCGCAACTAGCGCAAACGGCGCAAAAATTTGCATCTCATCTTTTTGCTTAAATAGCTTAAAGCCAAGCGCATTTTTACACTCATTAACGCACAAATTTGCGCTTGACGAATAGGCGCGAACAAGCCCGCCTACGCCTAGCTTTATCCCGCCAAAATATCGCACCACCAAGCAACAAATTTCCACCGCGCAAACCCCTCTTAACACCGCTAAAATAGGCGCAGCAGAGCTTCCTTTTGGTTCGCCATCATCGCTTAAATTTTCCACAATTTGCCCAAATTTATTTACGCTTCGATATGCCCAAACGATGTGCGCAGCTTTTGGATTTTCTTCGCGAAGTTGTTTTAAAAGTCTTTGAAATTCGCAAAATGGCGCAAAATAGGCGATAAATTTTGATTTGTTGATTGTTTGAGTGGCTGTAAAAATCTGTGAAATTGTCTGCAAATTTGCCTCTTTTTAGCTATTTTTTGGGCTAAATCTTATATAATCGGCGCTAAATTTTTTCTAAAAAAGGGGATAAAATGTTGCAAACTTGCCTATTTCCAGCAGCGGGCTATGGCACTAGATTTTTACCGGCGACAAAATCGCTTCCAAAAGAGATGTTGCCGATTTTGACAAAACCACTTATTCACTATGGTGTTGATGAGGCGCGCGAAGCTGGTATGAGTAATATGGCGTTTGTTACCGGGCGCGGAAAACGCGCTTTGGAGGATTATTTTGATATCTCTTATGAATTAGAAGATCAAATTTCTGGCACGAATAAAGAGAATTTGCTTGCAGAAATTCGCGATTTAATGGCTAGTTGCACCTTTACTTTTACGCGTCAAAATACGATGCGCGGGCTAGGCGATGCGATAAACAAAGGCAAAATGCTAGTTGGAGACGAGGCGTTTGGCGTGATTTTGGCTGATGATTTGTGCGTAAATGAAGACGGCATTGGCGTGATGGCGCAGATGAGGGATATTTATGAGAAGTATCGTTGTTCGATTGTTGCTGTAATGGAAGTCGAAAAAGAGCAAATTTCAAATTATGGTGTCATTGAGGGTAAAGAGATAGGCGATGGCTTAATTATGGTAAATAATATGGTCGAAAAGCCGAATCCACAAGACGCGCCATCAAATTTAGCGATTATCGGGCGATACATTTTAACTCCACAAATTTTTAATTTTTTAGATCACACTGCGCCTGGCAAAAATGGTGAAATACAAATCACAGACGCGCTTTTGCGACAAGCGCAAGATAATATTGTCATCGCTTATAAATTTAAAGGGCGCAGATTTGATTGCGGGTCTGTAAATGGCTTTGTTGAGGCGACAAACTATTTTTATGGATTGCAAGATGGTAAGAAATGAGCTTAAATTTCCAAAGGTAAATTTGGCGCAGATTGCGCAGTATGAAAAACGCATAAACGACGAAGCTTTAAGCGGTGAGATAGGCTATTATTTTTTGCCACAGCTTGGCGAGAGCGTCATTTGTGAGACGCAAGAGTTTTTAAACGGTAAAGAATTTGATGAAATTTTGATTGTCGGCATTGGCGGGAGTTCGCTTGGTGTGCGCGCGATGTTTGAGATGCTTAGCGCTAAAAAAAGTGCGCTTGGTGTCCGTTTTTTGGATAATCTTGATTCGTTTTCATATCTAAATTCTACGGCAAATTTGGATAAAAACAAGACACTTTTTGTTATCTCATCAAAATCAGGCTCAACCATCGAGACGATAAGTCTTTTTAAATGTGTGATAAAAGAGTTTGAAATTTCAGATTTTAGTTCGAATTTTATTTTTATTACAGATGAAAACTCTGTTTTACAAAAATTTGCTCAAAATTTGGGCGCAAAAGTGATAAATATCCCGCAAAATGTCGGCGGTAGATTTAGTGTTTTAAGCGCGGTCGGGCTTGTTCCGCTTGTTGCTTGTGGGTATGATGTGCGCTCACTTTTGCGCGGAGCGAGTGATTGTAAGATGAAATTTTTTGATGGCAAAGATGGCAAAAATGATGAAATTTGGCAAAAAGCTTATCACTACGCCACTCACCGCACCGCAAAAATAAATGTCGTGTTTAGCTATTGTGATAGGTTGCATAAATTTAATGATTGGTATGTGCAGCTTTGGGCGGAGAGTCTTGGTAAAAAGCGAGATTATAAACGCATCGGGCTTACGCCTGTGGGGCTTATCGGTAGCACAGATCAGCACTCATTTTTACAGCTTATCGTTGATGGGCCAAAAGATAAAACAATCACGTTTATAAAGGTGAAAAATCACGGCAAAAACGTAAAAATTCCGCCACTAAATTTGGATTTTTTGCAAGATACAAACTACACAAACGGATTTAGCCTAAATGAAGTGATAAATCATCAATGCGATGCGACTATGAAAGTGCTTCAAAATGAGGGGCTTAGTGTTGATTTGATTGAGATTGATGAGCTTGATGAATACAGCGTTGGATTTTTGCTCTATTATTATGAGCTTTTAACTAGCTTTACAGGCTCGATGCTTGGGATAAATACATATAATCAACCAGGCGTTGAGATTGGTAAACTTATCTTAAAAACCACACTTAGAAATCTATAAATTAGTG
Source organism: uncultured Campylobacter sp. (assembly GCA_963544335.1). GTDB lineage: Bacteria > Campylobacterota > Campylobacteria > Campylobacterales > Campylobacteraceae > Campylobacter_B. The sequence goes on along the minus strand of CAUUFG010000073.1, from coordinate 2,635 downwards.
TTAAATTTCGCCTATTTTTAGGCGAAATTCGGTGCTAAATTTAAGCTTTTTTTCGTAAAATAGCGCCTTCGTAAGGAGCAAAAATGTGCTATACGAAAAAAGATTTTTTAGGAACTAGAAATTTAAGTAAAGATGAAATTTTATACTTCATTGAACGTGCAAAAGAGTTTAAAATATTAAATTCCAAACCAGTCAAAAAATCCTCAAATTTACTTGGCAAAAGTGTCATTAATGCATTTTTTGAAAATTCAACCAGAACGCGAATTTCATTTGAAACAGCCCAAAAGCGTTTAGGCGCAGATTCAATAAATTTCGTCGCTTCCCAAAGTTCTACCGCAAAAGGCGAAACTCTAATCGATACCATTCACAATTTAGAGGCGATGAAAACGGATTTTTTCGTCGTGCGTCATAGTGCTAGTGGAAGTGTAAATTTCATCGCGCAAAACACAAATGCAAGCGTCATAAACGCAGGAGATGGCGCAAACGAGCATCCAACACAAGCACTTTTAGATATTTTTACTATCATGCAACATCGCGAAATTTTAAACAAAATTGGCGCGGATTTATCAGGATTAAACATATCTATTATCGGCGATATCGACCACTCACGTGTTGCGCGTAGCGATATATGGGCTATGCAAAAATTAGGCGCAAATTTGACGCTGTTTGGCCCACCACAAATGATGCCACGTCGCGCGGATGCTTTTAATTGCAAAATCGCGCAAAATATCGATGAAGCCGTGCATAAAGCCGATGTAATCATAATGCTACGAATTCAATTAGAGCGCATGAATGGTGAAGTGCCGTTTCCAAGCAAAGGCGAATATATGAAATTTTTTGGTTTAAATAAAGAGCGTATAAAACTAGCCAATAATCCCATTATATTACACCCAGGTCCCATAAATCGCGGTGTGGAGCTTAGCTCAGAGGTGGCTGATAGTGAGTGTTCGCTTGTGTTAAATCAGGTCGAAAATGGCGTAGCGATCCGCATGGCTGTGCTTAGTGTTTTAAATGAAAATAGGAAAAATTTATGAGTATATTGATAAAAAATGGTTTAGTTGTAAATCACGATGAAATTTTCAAAGCAGATGTTTTAATAAAAGATGACAAAATTGCCCAAATTTCGCCTGAAATTTGCACTGATAATGTTGATGAGGTTATTGATGCTAACGATAAGCTGATTTTTCCGGGGCTAATTGATATGCACGTCCATTTTAGAGATCCTGGATTTGAGTATAAAGATGATATCGAAACCGGCTCAAAATGCGCCGTTGCGGGCGGTGTTACGACTGCGCTTCCGATGGCAAATACCAATCCTGTAAATGATAGCCCGCTAATTACCCGCGCAATGATAGAAAAAGCTAACAAATTTAAACTAATTGATTTGCTTCCAATAGGCGCGATTACAAAGGGCTTTGGCGGAGAGGGGCTCACGCCGATGGGCTCTATGCTACAAGCGGGCGCGGTCGCATTTAGTGATGATGGCAGACCGGTGACTTCTAGTGAAGTGATGAAAGTCGCACTTGAATACGCAAAACATTTTGGTTCGTTTATCATTAGCCATTGCGAGGATTGTTCGCTTTGTCCAAATGGCGTGATGCACGAGGGTAAGGTTTCGGCGATTTTAGGGCTTAGCGGTATGCCACGCGAAAAAGAGGAGATTATGACTAGTCGCGATCTGCTTTTAGCAAAGCTAACCGGCGCGCACATTCACATCGCGCATGTAAGTTCTGAGTGGTCGCTAAAGCTCATCAAAATGGCAAAATCACAGGGTGTAAATGTGACGTGCGAGGTGACGCCACACCATTTTAGCTTTACTGATGAGTGTTTGATGGATTATGATACAAATTTTAAAATGTCTCCGCCATTGCGCGAACAAAGCGATAAATTAGCCATTCGCGACGCGCTAAAATCGGGTCTAATCGACGTTATCGCCACCGATCACGCCCCGCACCATAGCGATGAGAAATTTGTTGAGTTTAATAAGGCTCCGTTTGGGATTTTGGGTCTTGCCACGCTTGTTCCGCTGACGCTTTCGCTGATTAAAGAGCGCGTTATTTCGCTTACGGATATGGCGCGACTTTGCTCTTTTGCCCCAGCGCGAATACTAAATTTAAGTGATAAAAAGGGAAAAATCGCAGAGGGATTTTTGGCTGATATTGCGATAATTGATCCAAATTTAGAGTATGTTTATAACGATGCTCTGAATTTTTCAAAATCGCGCAACTCGCCACTTTTTGGCAAAAAACTTCGCGGGGCGAATATTTTGACAATAAAAAGCGGACGCATTGTCTATAAATTTGGCAAAATTTTGCTCCCTTAAAAGATAAATTTCACAAATCGCTTTGACTTGTGAAATTATTTATATCTGTTGATAAAATGCATTTTTAATATAAATTTGCTCTAGTGGTTTGCCTTCTAAAAAATGAATATGTAAATGAAAATGAAATTATTTCAAATTTTGTCAGATTTTCACTATTTCAGGTCTTATAAGCTTTAGAATACTTTAAATCAATGGATATTCAAATAGAAAAAATTTATCCTACATATTCAAAATGACGGCTATTTTCAAGACAAAAACGAAATTTGGAGCGATGATTTTAGTAATGCGCAAATCCCAAAAGATACTTTCAAA
>CAUUFG010000072.1:0-7699 GCA_963544335.1 uncultured Campylobacter sp. | reverse complement strand
CAATTTTCTCCACTAACCGCGACACGAAACCCGCTCACCAACAAATTTCGCGCAAATTTAAGCGTAAATTTTTCGCAATCTAACCCGATTTTCAGTGTAAATTTCTCACCCAAATTTTCACACAATCGCGCACCAAATTTTTAATACACTCGCAATTCATTATATAAACTATCGCGCTCCACAGGCACAAATCCCGCCGTTTTGATAATATCGATAAACTCTTGCTTCTCGCGTCCGTGCGCGCTACTTGCGCCCGCCGCACTTTGGATACTTTCGCGTTCAATCGTCCCATCAATATCATCGCATCCAAACTCTTGCGCAACTGAGGCTAAATTCATCGTAGAAGTCGCCCAATACGCCTTGATATGCGGGATATTATCAAGCATCAATCGCGAAATAGCGTAAGTTTTTAAAATTTCAACCGAACCTAAAAAACTATCGATTTTTAAAAAATTATTATCGCGCTGAAAAACAAGTGGGATAAAAGCATTAAACCCGCCGCACCCGTTTGCAATCGCGATATCTTGCACATCACGCAAACGAAGCATATGATCAATTCGGTGAGCGCGCGATTCAATATGCCCAAATAGCATCGTGGCGTTGCTTTTACGACCTAGCGCATGCCACATTTTGTGGATCAAAAGCCACTCATTGCTCTTTACTTTGCCCGCGCACAGATGCTTTCGCACATCTTCATCAAAAATCTCAGCCCCGCCACCAGGCATAGAATCTACGCCATTTTCTATCATTTTTTGTAAAATTTCTTCATACGAAAAGCCGTTTTTTCGGCGCAAAAAATCGACCTCCGCCGCTGTCATCGCCTTTATGTGAATTTGCGGAAATTTCGCCTTTATCATCGCAAAAATCCCAAGATACCACTCCGCGCTTACGAATGGGTTGTGCGATGAGACAATATGGATCTCTTTTACGCCTCGTTTAACAGAATTTTCTACGATTTTTAAAATCTCTTCATGGCTCATTGTGTAAGCACCATCATTTTTGCGATGCGCGCTAAATGCGCAAAATAGGCAGGTATCAGCGCATAAATTTGTCGGATTGATATGGCGATTTACATTAAAAAACACCTTTCGCGCATGGAGTTTTTCGCGCCTAAGCGATGCAAATTTGCCAAGCTCAAAAAGATCCATCTCATAAAGCGCAACGCCATCTTCAAAATCTAGCCTAGCGCCGTTTTCTAGCTTTTTTAAAAGTTCTTGCATTGATTGAATTTACCTTTGAAATAGTTGGGCGCGATTATAGCCATTTTGGCTTAAAAAAGCTAAATTTGGGAGAAATTTGGGTATTATTCGCGCTTAAAATTTAGATGAAAATAGGTAAAAATGGACGTTGTTTTACAGACAAATTTAGAGTTAGCAAAATTTAGTTCAAATTTAAAAAAACACTTTATAAAGCTCGCTAGTAGGGGCTTTGGCGCATATTTATGCAAAGAGATAGATAAGATTATAAAAAACATTTGCGATGGGGTAATTAGTGAGCATTTTGGCGAGTTTGCGCCAAATGCTTTAAAAATTCCTTTTTGCGTTTTAGCGGCGAAAAATTACGCTCAAAATACGCAAATTTGGGGCGAAAAAATCGAAATTTTGATAATTTATAAAAAAATTAGTGGATTTAATATGGACGAAATTTTGCGAAGTTTATTGCGAAATTTAAACGCGATTTCAAATGAGCAAAATCAGCCACTACTTTTAGGTCAAAATCAAAACATTTCTGCGCAAAATTTAGACGCAAATTTGGGGTCAAATTTCAAGATCCACGCGCAAATTTTTGAACTTGACGAAATTTTTGTAAAGAGCGAATTTAGGGATTTTTTCTTTAAAATTCGCCTGATTTTTGGCTCAAAATTGATATATAAAATGGCAAAAGATGAAATTTCACGCCTAAAAGACTCCATCAAAAGCGAGAGTTTAAGGGAAATTTATGAAAATTTAAAGCCGTTTAATGATATTGAGTTTTTAAAGATAAATTCTGATTTAAACAGCGGATACGGCGGGGTAAATGAGATATTTTTGGCTGAATTAGCAGCTGCGATTTTTGGCGAAAATACCAAGCAAATTTGGCTAAATTTTATCGATGAAAACGAATTTGCCGAGCTAACTTTAAGCCTTGATAATATCGTTTGCATACAAAATTCGCTTGCGCTTTTTGGCGAGAAAAAAATCGAGCAAAATCTTTTAGAACAAATCGGCGAAATTTTACAAACAAAAGAGAAAAAATCCCTTAGCACCGATCTTTTAATTATGCAAAAAATGCTAAATTCGATGCATAATATCGCGCTTTTTTCGCGCTTTTTGGTTCAAAATTTATACAAAAATTTTGCCCCACATCTAAGCGTAAAAAAAGATGAAAGCGAAATTTACGGCGATTTTTGGGTGCAAAATAATATCGTCTATGCGCCCGCACAAAAACGCGGCGCTGGGCTAAAAAAAATCATCTTAGATCTTGCGCTTTTGCCCGATATTGCGCTTAAATTTGATATTAGCGCGATAATTTATTTAAGGCGTTTTGATCCGTGCGATGTCGAAAGCTGTATGTGTGAATTTCGCAAAATTTTCGCAAAAACTCATCTTTATTACATTTTAAAAGCATTGCTTAATAGTGAAATTTTATTTTTCATCGTAAAACCGATGTCGCACACACGCTATTTAGCGCAGTTTCCGCTAAGCCTTGGCGTAGATGATAGGAGTGTTTTGAGCCTTTATTATCTTGAAAATTTAAATGACGAATTTATCGCAAAGCTCTACGCAAATTTGGACGCGAAAGATAAAATTATGCTAAAACTTGTGTTTTTGATGCACGATGTTGGTACGCTAATTAGCGATGATCATGAGAGTTTGGGCGCGAATATTTTTCGTGCGTATGCGTCTAAATTCGGGCTTAATATAAAAGAGACAAATTGTGGCGTTACGCTCATTAAATATCACACTTTAATGCAAAAAATCGTGCGTGGCGAGGATATTTACAATCAGCGCGTGATTTTTAGTTTTATCTCAAAAATGCCTCAAAAGCCTATTTTAGCGATGAGTTACATTTTGACCTACTGCTCGCTTTTAGCGGCTGGAGATGGCAAAATCAGCGCGTATTTAGCTAGAATTTTGCGCGAATTTTATGAAATTTGCGAGGAAAATTTGGGCGAAAAAAATATAATCACCTGTGAGACGCGTCGCATAAAAAAAGAGAATTCAATAAAAAGATTAGATGAGTTTGAAAGCCTAGATGAGCCCACGCGCGAGGCTATTTTTAAAATCCCTTCATCGCTATTTTTCACAAAATATTCGCCGATTGAGATTTTGCGGATTGTAGATTTTGCAAAAAATGGTGATGTAAATTTTGGCGATGAAAACTCAAATATAGAAATTATCACGCAACCTGATGCAAATATCGCAAATTTGCTTGATAAATTTGTTCAATACGATCTAATTTATATGGAAATTTTTGAGCTTTTTGATGAAAAGGTGTTTATTAAATTAGAATATAATCACTCGTTTTTTGGCGACAAAGATGAGCTAAAAGCTAAAATCCAAACTGCACTAAAAAGCAAAGAACAAAGCGCGAAATTTAGACCCGAAATTTTAAAAAGCGAGATAAATTTTAATCTAAAACACTCCAAATTTTACGCCGAGCTTGGCATAAACGCCAAAAATCAAGCTGGTTTGATGGCATATGTGATGGGCGTTTTTAAAGAATTTAACGTCAAAATCGTAAGCGCAAAAGTTCAAACGATAAAAGATAGAACAAGAAATTTATTTTTGATTCAAAAGGGTGGCGCGCTGGATTCAAACTATAAAAAAATAGTAAATTTATTAATCAACAAAGGAGAATAAAATGTGTGGAATCGTCGGTTATATCGGTGATAAAGAGAAAAAAAATGTAATTTTAAGCGGCTTAAAAGAGCTAGAATATCGCGGATACGATAGCGCGGGAATGGCGGTTTTACAAGCGCAAAATTTATCCTATTATAAAGAGATTGGCAAGCTTGGCAATCTAGCCACAAAAATGAGCGATTTAGAATTTAGTGGTATCGGGGCTGCGATCGGGCACACTAGATGGGCAACGCATGGCAAGCCAACGCAAATAAACGCGCATCCGCATCTTGGCGAGTATAGTTGCGTAATCCACAATGGAATTATCGAAAACTACAAAGAGCTAAAAGATGAGCTAACCCAAAAAGGCGTAAATTTCATCAGTCAAACGGATACCGAAGTGATTGTTCATCTATTTGAAGAGTATAATAAAACAGCTAAAACGCCGTTTGAAGCCTATGAAAAGACAATTTCGCGCCTTCGCGGGGCATTTGCGACGCTTTTAATAACAAAAGTTGCGCCCGATGTTGTATTTTTTGCTAAAAATGCCGCGCCGATGATTATCGCGCAAAATCAAGATGAAATTTACTTTTCAAGCTCAGATGCACCGCTAATTGGCTATGCAAAAGATGCGTTTTATTTAGACGATGGAAGCTACGGCTACGCAAAAATGAGCGAAATTCATGTGTTTGATGTAAAAAATCAAAAAGAAATTTCGCCAAATTTCACCCCGCTACCAAAAGATAAAGGTTACGCGCAAAAAAATGGTTTTCGCTTTTTTATGGAGAAAGAAATTTACGAGCAAAGTCAGGTAATTTCAGAGTGTATAATGGGTAGAGCGCACGGAAGTGGTGAGATAAATTTAGATATTGAAGATGAGTTTTTAAACGGGCTTGATGAGATCACGATTTGTGCTTGCGGGACTAGCTATCATGCGGGAATGGTGGCTGGATATTTGCTTGAGCGAATTGCTAAAATTCGTACAAATATCGTGGTTGCGAGTGAATTTCGCTACAAAGAGCCGTTTTTAAATCCAAATTCGCTCTTTGTTGTAATTAGTCAAAGTGGTGAAACAGCAGACACTCTTGAAGCCCTAAAAATCGCAAAAAAAGCGGGTTTGAAAACTCTTGCTATTTGCAATGTTGATAACTCTAGTATCGTTCGCGCAAGCAATCGCGTGATTTTGACGCGCGCAGGTATCGAAAAGGGCGTTGCAAGCACAAAGGCATTTGCGACACAGGTGATTTGCCTGTGGCTTTTGACACTAAAATTTGCTTTAGTTAGAAATACTATTTCAAAAACGCGCCTTCAAGACGAGATAAAAGCGATTTTAGCGATCCCAAATGTGGTAAATTTTAGCGATGAACTCCGCCAAAAAATTTACCGCCTAAGCAAACATTATATGCACGGGCATGGCTTTTTCTTTATCGGGCGCGATATTTTTTACCCGCTTGCGCTAGAGGGTGCGTTAAAACTAAAAGAGATTAGTTATCTGCACGCAGAGGGCTATCCAGCGGGCGAGATGAAACACGGGCCGATCGCTTTGGCTGATAGTGGGCTATATACGATCGCGCTTATGCCAAGCACGATTTTATATGAGAAAACAAAGTCAAATGTCGAGGAACTAGCCGCGCGCGATGCGTTTATTACCGCGATTTCGCCGATTGATTTTGAGCTTGCTGATGATTTTATAAAAACGCCAAATTTTACACATCAAATGAGCGAGTTTTTTTACATGATGGTTGTGTTGCAACTTTTGGCGCTTGAAATTTCTATTCGTCTTGGAAATGATGTTGATATGCCTAGAAATTTGGCAAAAAGCGTAACAGTTGAATGAAAATTTACTAAATTTTAATATTATCGCGATTTATTTTTAAAGGAGAAAAAATGAGAAAAATACTATTTTCTATGGTGACTAGCGCACTTTTTGCTGGTTTTTTAGCGGCAAATGAATTTGTGCTAGATGAGGCGCATACAAGTGTAAATTTTAAAATAAAACATATGCAAATCAGCAATGTAATGGGAAATTTCACAGAATTTGAAGCACAAAAAATTGATTTTGATGTCGAAAACAAGGAATTAAAGGCACTTGAAGCGACGATAAAAACAGCATCAATCAACACAAATAATCAAAAGCGCGACGAACATTTGCGCACAGACGATTTTTTAGGGGCCCAGAAGAATCCAGAGATTAAATTTGTATCAAAAACTGTTCGTGGCGATTCGATTACGGGTGATTTGACACTAAAAGGCGTGACAAAAGAGATGATTTTTGAGTATAAATTTGGTGGCATGACGAAAAAAGATGACAAAATGAAAATTGGCTTCACGTTAGAAGGAAAAATTTCACGTAAGGATTTTGGTGTAGGTGAAAGCGGTGCATTTTTGGACGATAATATAAAGATAATAATTGAAGTTGAAGCGCAAGAGAAGTAAATTTTGCGCCTAAAATTGGGCGCAAAATTTGTTTTTTAGAAAAAAATAAATTTTTATATTTTTTAACCTATATTTAAGGATAGCCTTAATATAATCACATCTCTTTTTTATTGTGGTTGGATAGCTCAGTCGGTAGAGCAGCAGACTGAAAATCTGCGTGTCGGCAGTTCGATTCTGCCTCTAACCACCATTTAAGTATTCTTTTAGTTCTAAAAACTTCCATTTTATTACTTTTAACACTTGCAAATACCTAAAACTCGGGGACAAAATTACGTTTTTGTATTTATCTAGTTCTTTTTAATTCCAAATAATTAATGGATTGATTAGTGTAGTTTTGCAAATTTTTAGTTTTTAAGGATAAAAATGGGAAATGTCGCAAAACAAACTTTGCAAGATAAAGATATTAGAAATTTTGCAAAATACTTCCCCTTAAAACAAGATATTTTACAAGAGCCTTCAAAACTTCTTAAAAAATATTAAACATTAGGGAATTAATCCCTATTAAATCCTTTTTTGACACTATTTTATTAACGCAGTATAGAAATTATGTCTTTAAGACAGCTTGTAAGATTTGTGTTAAAAAGCTCAAGTTTGTTTAAAAATTTACAAGTGGCTCTATGAGCTATAATGAGTCGTAATGCCGACGCTTGATGCGATGCAAAATATGTGCTTATTATGTGGAAGTATGGTTTTTAAATCATCAGAATAAACAAGATTTTACGGGCGAAAACAATAAAACCTACAAAGGTGCGACGGCGTTTTTGATAGTTGCGATGAAACATATTTCGTCAAAAAAAGGAAAGAAAGTCGTCTAATTGTAACGCTTGAACCGATGAAGCAACGAGACGATACCAAACCGCAATCGCTAATTATAGACATGGCGAATTTAAGCCTAGAATTTGATGATTATATGCTTTATGCGATGAACGATAAACAATCACAGGCACTTGAATACACAAAGGACATAATCAAAGAAAATCCAAGCGGTATAAGTAGAAACAACTTGATAAATGAGATAAAAAGAAAGCTAAATATGATGAGTGGAAGTCATAGGCTTGAATCGCGTCGTTCCCGCCGTGACGCAAAAACGCGCCCTTCGCGCCCTCGACCAAGCGATCTGTTATGATGTGGTTGAATCTCACATTGATGATAGCGATTCTCTCGTTGCCTTTTAAAGCCAAATTTCCTTGGATTTTTCCATAGTTGATCAAAATCTTATTTAAACTAAAGTTAATATCTAATTTCAAAGGAAACGCTAAAATTTCTACCAGGAGCAGTATACCGCTCAAGTCCGGTACCATCAAATTTTACATAGCTTTGATTGCCGTTATACCTAAGCTGTCTTAAATTTTCCCAAGTAGAATACTCTTTATTAAAAATATTAAAAACCCCTGCATTGATGCTGAAATTTTTATTGATCTTATAACCCATAGTTAAGTCAA
>CAUUFG010000071.1:0-7829 GCA_963544335.1 uncultured Campylobacter sp. | reverse complement strand
ATTTCACAAATTTATCCAGCGTCCGTGTTTTAAAAACACGGCAAATTTAAAAAATAAATTTTTACAACCTTCCATTTTCGCACGCCAAATTTATCTGATTTTCTAAATTTTTAGCGATTTTTTCTTTGCAATCATCAAGAAATTTACGTGGATTATCAGCATCGATCACACATTGTGAAAAAAAGCTAAGCATTTTTCCATTAGCAAAAAAGCTTAAATTTGCACTCACCGTGCGTTTATTATCTTTTGCGTTTTCTAAAATTCCATCTAAATTTGGTAGCATTGCGCGGACAATCTCAATCTTATCGCCAAACGCGGAAAAATCGCTAAAAATCAGACTAAATTTCATCGCTTCATTTGCTGATTTTACATCTGTGGCGTTTATGATTTCGATATTTTTTGGCACAAATTTAAGATCTCTTTTGCTCATATTTGTAGCCATCGCGCGGATTTTGCACACATTTTCGCTTTTATCTAACTCAGGTGTCACGCTAAAATTTGCGCACCCACAAAAAACCGCACCAATCACACCAAATTTGATCGCCTTTTTAGCAAACATAACAACATCTAAAAAATTTAATTTAACTAAATTTTGCATATTTTACCTTTCTATAAATAGCTTGTGATTATAATGCGCGTTTTTTATAAAAAGGTAAATTTATGAGATACAAAACCAAACAAATTCGCGTTGGAAACGTATTAATAGGTGGCGATGCGCCGATTTCTGTGCAGTCGATGACGTTTTCAAAAACACACGACATAAACGGCACATTAGAACAGATAAATCGCCTATATTTTGCGGGTGCAAACATCGTTAGGTGCGCCGTTTTAAGCGTAGAGGATGCAAACTGCTTAGAAGAGATAAAAAAGCAAAGCCCCCTTCCAATCGTAGCTGACATTCATTTTAACTACAAACACGCTTTGCGCGTAGCTAAATTTGTCGATGCGATACGTATAAATCCAGGCAACATCGGCGGAAAAGATAAAATTCGCGAGGTCGTAAAAGCGTGCAAAGAGCGCGAAATTCCTATCCGTATCGGCGTAAATTCTGGCTCAATTGAAAAAGAATTTGAGGAAAAATACGGCAACGGAATAAAAGCAATGCTAAAAAGCGCAGAATATAACTACAAATTGCTCGAAGATTTCGATTTTACCGATATTGCAATATCGCTCAAAAGTTCAAATGTGGCTGGAACTCTACAAGGCTATCGCGCGCTTAGAAAAATGTGTGATTACCCATTTCATCTAGGCGTTACAGAGGCTGGGACAACCTTTCATGCAACGGTAAAAAGCGCGATGGCATTGGGGAATTTGCTATTAGAGGGTATCGGCGATACAATGCGCGTCTCAATCACAGGCGAATTAGAAGAAGAGATAAAAGTCGCAAAAGCAATCTTACAAGATAGCGGCGTCCAACCAATGGGGCTAAATATCATCTCTTGCCCTACGTGTGGGCGTTTACAAAGCAACCTAGTAGCCGCGATCAAAGTGATCGAAGATAAAACGCGCCACATAAAAGCACCGCTAAATGTCTCCGTTATGGGGTGCGTGGTAAATGCTTTAGGAGAGGCTAAAAACGCCGATGTAGCTATAGCTTTTGGCAAAGGAAATGGATTAATCATCAAAAAAGGCGAAGTTGTCGCAAGGCTAAAAGAGAGTGAATTAGTGGAGAGATTTTTACAAGAATTAGACGAAGAGGTGAAAAAATATGAGCTTAGTAGATGAAAAATCAAATTTATACGATTACGATTTAGAGCGTGCAATTCTTTCGGCACTTATTAATAACGAAGAGGCATTTGGCGAAATTTCACATATGATTACGCCTGATGATTTTCATTTACAAGGACATAAAGAGGTTTATCAAGCGATAATTTCATGCGTAAATAATAACGAACCAATAGGCCTAGCGTTTATCAAAAAGTATCTTGGTAGTCGCTACAATGAGCAAATTTTAGTCGATATTATAGCTACTGGATCGCTAATCGATACGCCTTGTTATGCAAAGGAACTGCGCGAAAAGAGTATTCGTCGCGAATTGATGAAAATCGCTCACAAAATCCCAGCCGCCATCACAGAACCAATAGAAGCAAAAGATATCGTCGATAAAATCAGTAGTGAAATTTACTCTTTAATCGAAAACGAACAAACAGGCAAAATCAAAAGCGCCCACGAAATCGTGATTGAACTAGCCAAACAGATGAAAGACCTAGCCGAGCGCGAAAATAACGAGCTTGTAGGGCTAGATACTGGATTTTCGTATCTTAATCATCTTACGCGCGGATTTAAGCCTGGCGAGCTTATAATCTTAGCAGCGCGCCCATCTATGGGCAAAACAACACTTGCTGGAAATTTCATGCAAGCGGTGCTAAATGCAAATAAAGGCGTCGTGATGTTTTCGCTAGAGATGTCTGCTGTGGATATCATGAAACGCATGCTCTCATCATACACAGCGATAAATCAAACAGAGATTATAAACGCTAGTTTTGCAAACAATGACGACTGGACGCGCTTTGGCGACGCGTGCGAAGAGATGACGAAAAAGAAATTTTGGGTGCACGATAGCGGTTTTGTAACAATCAACCAAATTCGCACTTCACTTCGTAAATTAAAAGCAAAACACGATGAAATTTCTCTTTGCGTGATCGATTATATCGGACTTATGACGAGCGCATCGCAATTTAGCGATCGACACTTGCAAATCGCAGAAATTTCGCGCGGATTAAAGCTTCTTGCGCGCGAATTACAAATCCCAATAATCGCGCTTTCGCAATTAAATAGAAATTTAGAGACGCGCACAAACAAACGCCCGATGTTAAGCGACTTGCGCGAATCAGGCGCAATCGAGCAAGACGCGGATATTATTTTGTTTGTTTATAGAGATGATGTTTATGCAGAAATCGCAGAAAACGAGCGTCGTCAAGCGTGGATAAATGCCGGCAAAGATATAAACGAATACCGCCCACAATACCAGCCAAATCCAAACGAAGCCGAAGCCGAAATCATCATCGGCAAAAACCGCAACGGCGGGCTTGGCACGATAAAAGTAGCGTTTCAAAAGAACATTTCGCGCTTTTGTGAAACACACTCTACGCCGGTTGAAACAGCTGAATTTCAAGGATAAATTTGTATCAAATTTAGCTAAATTTTAAAGAATTTAGCTAATAAATTTTAAAGCGTTTTGGCTTTAGAAATTTGAGTGCAAATTCTTTTAAATTTTATAAGGATTTATTTAAAATAAAAGCAAATTTGTTGATGAAAACATGAATTAAAACTCAAATTTTTAAATACAATAGAGACAAAATCGGCATTTAAAAGAAAATTTGGTAAAAAATTTGCAAATAATCACATAAAAAATAGCTCATGAAACTTTAAAAATAGAGGGAAATTTAAAGCACAATAAAATAGATTTGGCTAGGTTAATTTTTGGTGAAAAATTTGTAAAATTTAGATTGTTTCAGAGAAAAAATTAAACGAGCTAAATTTTTAAATTTAGCTCAAATTTGATTTAAAAAACAAAAATATTTAAGAAGTTTTTTTATTTCTTAACGTCTGTTTCGCCTGATTTTATTAAATAATTTTCACTGCCACGTGCATTTGAGCGAATTGCATCGCTTTTAGCTTGAATATTATCTGTTGTAGCCTTTGCATGATTTAAATCCTCTGCCACAAATTCCTCAGCCTTTGCAGCACGAGCCTTACGCATCGCTTTTTTCTCTTCAAGCTCTGTAATGCGATCCTCAAGCTCTAATTGACGCAACTTATCTTCATACTCTTGATCGCGCTTTTCTTTTGCTTCTCGTTTTTCGCGTTCAGCCTTTAAAGCGGCTTGACGCTGTTTTTCGCGCTGAGCAGTGGCTTTCGCAGCACGATTTATAGCTGCTCTTTCTTGATATTCACCCTCTTCTTGAGCACTTTTTAACGCTCGAAGTTGCGAGTCCATATCTGCACTAGCAAAATTTACACAACAAAGCAAAGAGATAGCAATTAAACTTAATCTTTTCATGTTCTATTCACTCTCTATTTTTTTGTTGGGCAAGTTGAGTTTGGTTGAATTCTAGTCTCATTGTGTTTATTTGCCGATGAGACCAAAAGCGCGGTGCCTAATTTAAATTGGCAAGCGCGTCCAGCTTGTGTTGATGTTTTTAATTTTGTACCTTGTTTATAGGCTAATGTCACACCCTCTACAATTTTTTTATCATCAACCATGCTTCCAGCCGCTGCACCCAATGCACCACCTGCTGCTGTACCTGCAAGTGTTCCGGCATCAGATCCGCTACCCACATTATGTCCTACTACGCCACCAACTACAGCACCCAATACGCCACCTACTAACTGTGCTGTTTGTTTGTCTTTATTTTCAACTGCAACTTTTGCAGGCATTATAGAGATAATCTCAACAGTTTTTGCATTTTGTTGAGTATTTAATTCGCTCGCATCATAGACATCAGCCCCGAGGCTTTCTTGGCTGTTCATACAACCACTTAAACCAAAAACAACAACAGCACCAAGTGCTAAATTTAAAGTTTTTTTCATTATGCGTCTCCTAAAAATAAAAATGCGACCATTCTATCAAATTAAAGATAAAAAATAGAATGAAAAAATTTAAATTTTAGCCCAAATTTGAGCTAAAATTTAAATTTATAAATCATATCTACTGTTAAATTTTGTAATTTCTGGACGCCTGACAAACTCTTGACAGATGCTATCAGGACTTTTTAAATCTTGGATTTCGATATACTTTTTACTGCTACTTTCGCGCAAGATTAAATTTATACAAGGTTTAAAATTTCCTTTTAAATAAAGCCCATAAGAAATAGGCTGATCGGGTTGTAATTGCACTGTTACATCACTAAAATTTCGCACCCAACTCATATCTTTTATACTTGTCAAATTCCCACGAAGTTGGAAATACTCTTTTGTATCTTTCAAAAATCGCTCTAATTCCATTGCGCTTTGCATTCCTACGGCTCTATCTTTTGCACCACCTAAATTTGGCCAGACAACTATATAAAAAATAGCTCCAATAATTGCAAAAAATATCATTCTTCCCACAATTAAACTCCCTTGTCAATTTGATTTATAAGCTTTTCAATCTCTTGCGATTGAACGTAATTTTCATAGCATTTATTCATAAAAGCTTCCAAAAGCGTCTTTGAATCAAGCATTTTCCCTTGCTGTAAAAGTGGCAAAAGCTCTTTTTCCACCACGCGGGCAAATTCGTCATTTAGATTTATTTTATATGATCTGCCAACGCTTTTTGATGTGATTAAGACTTCAATTTCTCTCATCGTTTAGGACTTCTTCAATTTGCGCAAGCATCTCATTTTCATTGATACTTTTTGATTCGATTGTGTCTTCAAGCCCCAAAATTTGCAAATTTATAGCCTCATTTTGTGCTTTTAGCGAGACGATTTCATTACGAAGAGAGCTAATCTCATCTTGTGCTAATTCTAGCTCAAATTTTGTATCTTTAAATTTTTGAATAAGCTCTGTGATTTTGTCGCCTAACGTAGCTGTTTTAACCTCTAAAATCGTATTTGTTGGTTGTGAAGTTTGCCCTAAAAATTCGTTTTCTAACATTGTTTTATCCTTAAAAATATTTGAATTTGATATAATGCGCGCGATTTTATCATAAACTTTCTAAAATTTAAAGGAAAATGTTTGCAAAATTTTGAAATTAGCTCTAAATTCACCCCATCAAGCGACCAAAAACGTGCAATTTCACAAATAGTTGATTCAGTTCGTGCAAAAAATCACTATCAAACCCTACTTGGAGTTACCGGCTCAGGCAAGACTTTTACGATGGCAAACGTCATAGCGCAACTAAATTTGCCTACCTTAATAATGACACACAACAAATCTCTCGCAGCGCAACTCTACAGCGAATTTCGCGGGTTTTTTCCAAAAAATCACGTCGAGTATTTCATCAGCTATTATGATTATTATCAGCCAGAAGCTTACATCCCACGTCAAGATCTTTTCATCGAAAAAGATAGCGCGGTAAATGACGAATTAGAACGCCTAAGACTAAGCGCGACGGCTAGTTTACTGAGCTTTGATGATGTTATTACAATCGCTTCTGTATCAGCAAACTACGGGCTTGGTGATCCAAATGAATATAAAGGAATGGTGCTGTTTTTACAGGTCGGCGGGACGTTTTCTATGAAATTTCTTTTGCGAAAATTGGTCGATATGGGCTATAAACGCAACGATAATTTCTTTGATCGCGGGAATTTTAGAGTGAGCGGGGATTGTGTGGATATCTACCCTGCGTATTTTAACGATGAGGCGATCAGGCTTGAATTTTTTGGCGATGAAATCGAAAGCATGTATCATTTTGATGTCTTGGAAAATAGTCGCAAAAAAGATGTCTCGAAATTTATTCTTTATCCTACCAGTCAGTTTATCGTCGGCGAAAATCGTCTAAAATCAACGATAAAAAATATCGAAAACGAACTCGCACAAAGACTAAATTTCTTTGAAAATAGCGATCGATTAGTAGAAGCACAGCGCCTAAAAAGTCGCGTAGAATTTGATTTAGAGATGTTAAGCGCAACCGGAATGTGCAAGGGCATCGAAAACTACGCGCGCTATCTTACCGGACAAAACGCCGGCGAGACGCCCTACTCACTATTTGATTATTACGAAAGCCGTGGCACGCCATATCTAATCATAGTCGATGAGAGCCACGTGAGCCTTCCGCAGTTTCGTGGTATGTTTGCAGGCGATCGCTCACGCAAAGAGACACTCGTAGAATACGGCTTTCGTCTGCCTTCCGCGCTTGATAATAGACCGCTTAAATTTGATGAGTTTATTAATAAAAAAGGCTCTTTTCTCTTTGTTTCGGCGACCCCTGCTGAGCTTGAGTTAAATTTAAGTGGTGAAAATGTTTTTGAGCAAATTTTGCGCCCAACAGGGTTGCTAGATCCTGAAATTCTAATTCAAGATAGTGACAATCAAGTAGAAATTTTATACGATTTAGCAAAACAGACGATAGCGCACGGTGAGCGAATTTTAGTAACTACTCTCACTAAAAAAATGGCTGAAGAGCTTAGTAAATACTATTTAGAGCTTGGTTTAAAGGTCAAATACATGCACTCAGATATTGATGCTATCGAACGAAATGAGCTTATCCGCGGACTTCGCACGGGAGAGTTTGATATGCTAATCGGTATAAATTTATTACGCGAGGGGCTAGATCTGCCTGAAGTTTCGCTAGTGGCGATAATGGACGCCGATAAAGAGGGATTTTTGCGTTCGCGCACGAGCTTAATACAGACGATGGGGCGCGCCGCACGCAACGTAAATGGGCGCGTGGTGATGTTTTGCAAACGTATCACAGGCTCGATGCAAGAGGCGATTGATATCACAAATAAACGTCGCAAATTTCAAGAAGAATACAACCGCACGCACGGTATCACACCCCACTCTGCAAGTAGAAATTTAGAAGAGAGTCTGCATTTAGACGACGAAAGCGAGGTGAAATTAGCCGCCTCGCGCGTGAAAAAAGCGGAAAAAATGCCCGCCGCCGAACGTGCAAAAATCGTAAAAGATCTGCGAAAACAGATGTTAGAAGCCGCGGCAAATTTAGAATTTGAAAAAGCGGCCGCACTGCGAGATGAGATTGCAAAATTAAAAAAGCTGTAATTGATTTGCGCGGATAATCGTGGCTTTTTTGCTAAAAATTTGCAAAATGCTAATTTAAATACGCAAATTTAGGCGCAAACGAGGCGAATTTAAATGCGAATTTGAGCGCAAATGAGGCAAATTTGGGGGCGAATTTAAACAAGGCAAACCCACGCGCAAATTTAAACCCTAGCGCGCAAAAT
>CAUUFG010000070.1:0-7877 GCA_963544335.1 uncultured Campylobacter sp. | reverse complement strand
AAATCGCACAAACAGCGCACGCACAAACGAGGCAAACTCACGCGCAAACGAGGCGCAAAACAGCACAAATTCGGGCGCAAACCTACACACGAGCGAGGGAAATTCGCGCGTGGCAAATGAGGGCGCAGGTGGAGCGCATTCTGAGGCAAATTTAGGCAAAAGAGGCGGGACAAGCCCGCACGCAAATTTAGACGAAAACAGCACAAATTTAGACGCAAACGAGGCAAATTTGCGTAGCACACGCGGGGCAAATTCAAACGAGGCAAATTTACCCAACGCAGATGAGGCGAATTTAAGAGCACAGCAAGAAGCGCAAGCAAAAGAAACTTAGACGCAACCCCATGCGCAAACAGCGCAAATTTAGGTGCAAATCAAGACAGGTTTAAAAGCAAGCAGTAAATCTAGGTACAAACCAGGCAAATTTACATGACTTAAGTAGCGCAAAAAAAGACAAGTAGTGCAAACAAATAAACAAATAAAAAATTAAACACAAATTCAGATGACACAGATAAAACAAATCCTCTGCACAAATGGCGCAAATTTCACTCAACTAATTTGCAAAACACCGATCGCAAGTAACCATAATACAAAAAAATAACGCAAAATTAATCTAAATTTAGTGAAAAAATTATGCGAAATTTGGGCTTTAAAATTGCGCGTCGTAGTTACAAACAATAGTTTTTATTTACAAATGGAAATTAAAAACGCGCCATAAATTTCTAAAATTTCACTAGGTTTTACTCAAAATTTTACAAAATCTTAGAAAAAGCGCTTAAAAATTTAGCCCGAATTTGAGCTAAATTTGACAAAATCTAAATCAAAGTTCAGGTTTTGGGGTATTTTGCGTGCTAGCTGGCAAAACAGGATATGAAATCTCAGGCATTTTCCCATCTAATGCACCCAAAAATTTCTCGATACTTTGCACCTCAGCATCGCTTAAATCAATGCCAAGCTGAATGCTTCCCATTGCTTTAATCGCATCGCTTAGCTTCCAAATTTTACCATTGTGAAAATATGGCGCAGTTTGTGTAATGTTGCGCAAAGTCGGAGTTTTAACCAACTCATTTGCGTCGCCTTTAAAATCGCCAATATCCTTAAATTCGTATTTACTAGCATCAAATGACTGCATCGTCCCGCCCAAATTTATACCCGTATGACAAGCGGCGCAACCTTTGTCGATAAATGTTGCAAGGCCAGCTTTTTCATCTTTATTTAGAGCATTTTTATCACCGCGCAAAAATTTATCAAAACGCGATGGCGTCATCAAAGTGCGCTCAAAAGTCGCAATCGCGTCTGCGATATTCTCAAAATTGACTCCATTTTTTCCATAAATTTTCTCAAATTCGGCACTATATTGTGGGATTGAGGCGATTTTTTGTGTCGCTAAATCAGCAGGCGCTGCCATCTCTACTTCTGCTTCGATTGGACCTTTTGCTTGCGCGCTTAAATCCGCCGCGCGTCCATCCCAAAACTGTACAGCATTAAACGCAGAATTTAGCGTCGTTGGCGAATTTAACCCGTGCGGATTTGCGCTCCATTTATGCCCCGTGGCGACCTCAACACCATCAACACCGCCTAAAGCTAAATTGTGACAGGTATTACAGCTAATAATCCCGCTCTTTGAAAGGCGCGTATCAAAATATAGCTTTTTGCCAAGCTCTGCTTTATCGATACTAAAAATATTAGGTTTTACGCCTAATTTTTCTAGCGCAACATCAACTTCTTTTTGTGTTGTTGGCAATGGCTCTAATCCAGCATCTTGAGCTGATTTTAAAAGCTCTGCATCGCTTATAGCAAACGCACTAGTCGCCAAAGCGACACCTAAAAATATATACTTTTTCATGTTCTCTCCTTATAAAAAAAGTCGCGCATTTAAACAAAAAAAAGTAAATTTAACAATAAAATTTATCGTTTATCTCAAATTTGTATCAAAATTTGGCGTAAATTTGATACAAATTTCGTTACTTATCATAAACTTTTTAAGAAAATTTAAATATTTTAATCTCATATTGTTACTTTTTTTGATAAAATCAGCCATTTTAAATTTTAATAAAGTAAAGGAGTTTGCATGGGTTACACTCAGGTTTATAATCCTATCGGAAATATCGCTATTAGCGCGATTATAGCCGCGACGCCGATAATTTTATTTTTGGTTTCGCTTGTAGTTTTTAAGCTAAAGGGCTGGATTGCTGCGCTTTTGACGCTTAGCCTTAGCGCACTTTTGGCGATATTTTTCTACAAAATGCCATTAACGCTTGTCGCGATGAGCTTTGTGCAAGGATTTTTAACAGGACTTTGGCCGATCGCTTGGATAATTTTAGCGGCAATTTTTCTATATAAATTAAGCGTAAAATCGGGGCATTTTGAAATTTTAAAAAAATCTATAATGTCGATTACGCCTGATCACCGCATTCAGGTTATTTTGATCGGATTTTGTTTTGGTGCATTTTTAGAGGGCGCGATCGGATTTGGCGCACCAGTTGCAATTACCGCAGCACTTTTAATGGGACTTGGGCTTCGTCCGCTTTATGCAGCCGGGCTTTGCATGATCGCAAACACCGCTCCTGTGGCGTTTGGTGCTGTTGGTATTCCTATTATTGCTCTTGGCAAAGCAGTAGGCGTAGATCCAAATTTAATCTCGGCGATGATTGGGCATATGCTACCGCCTGTTACATTTGCAGTGCCGTTTTTTATCGTATTTTTGATTGATGGATTTAAAGGCGTCCGCGAGACATTTTTGCCTGTGTTTGTAGCATCTGTTTCATTTACTATAACTCAGTTTTTAACATCTGCTTTCATTGGACCTGAGCTTCCAGATATCACTTCTGCGCTTGTCTCTATCGCAGCAACTACTACGTTTTTAAAATTTTACAAAGTAAAAAATGTCTTTCGCTTTGATGGTGCACTAGATTTTAACAAAATAGAAAAGATCGGCTTTAAAGCGACATTTAAAGCGTGGTTGCCGTTTATTTTCTTAATTATCTGTATTATTGCGTGGGCACTTCCAGCTGTAAAAAATGCACTTGGAGCGTTAAATTTGGCATTTGAGCTACCATTTTTACACAACGGCGTAACAGAAGTAGCCCCGATCGTCACGCAAGATAGAGTGGTCAAAGCAATTTATACATGGGATATCATAAAAGCCACCGGCACGGCGATTTTATTAGCAGGAATTCTCACAATAATCTCACTACGTCTTTCGCGTGATGTTATCTTTAGCGCAGCGCGTGAGACATTTCGTGAGATGGGTATTCCAATCATAACAATCGGGCTTGTGGTCGCATATGCTTCAATCGCAAAAAACAGCGGACAAGCAGCCACTATGGGTTTAGCGTTGGCAAATACAGGCGGAGCGTTTGCGTTTTTCTCGCCGGTTATTGGCTGGATGGGCGTATTTTTAACAGGCTCAGACACAAGCTCAAATTTATTATTCGGCGCGTTGCAGCAAGTAACAGCTAATCAACTAGGCGTACATGAAGTGGTATTTTTAGCGGCAAATACCTTTGGTGGTGTTGTTGGTAAGATGATTAGCCCGCAAAGTATCGCGATCGCGTGCGCTGCGGTCGGGCTTGTTGGGCGTGAGAGTGAGCTATTTAAATTTACGTTTAAATATTCAATTGGTTTTATAATCATCGCGGGCGCAATTACGTGGAGCGTGGTAAATTTATTTCCTGGCGTTATTACGTCGGTTTTGGGATAGAATTAGCCAAATTTTAGAGTGAAAATTTAGATAAATAGGAGCAAAAATGGAAAAGCGAGTGTATCTATACGCGACGTGTTTAGGCTCGGCAATGATGGGTAAAACGATCATCAACGCAACAAAACTTCTTAGACGCGAAGGCGTGGAGGTGATCTTTAAAAAAGATCAAACCTGTTGCGGACAGCCCACATACAACACAGGTTATTTTGCCGACACAAAAAAAATCGCGCTTTATAATGCAAATTTATTTGATAAAGACTATCCTATTGTCGTGCCTAGCGGGTCTTGCGCTGGAATGATGGCAAAGGATTATTTAGAGCTTTTTAAAGACGATGAAAACTATGAAAAAATCAAAGAATTTAGCTCAAAAATCGTCGAATTTAGCGTCTATTTAGATCAAATTTTAAACGTAAATTACGAAGATTTAGGCGCGCCACTCAATGTCACTTGGCATAGTAACTGCCACGCTTTGCGCGTCGCAAAAAGCGTAGAAAGCTCAAAAAATTTAATCAAACGGCTAAAAAATGTAAATTTGATCGATCTACAATTTGAAGAAGAGTGTTGCGGTTTTGGCGGAACATTTGCTGTAAAAGAGCCAGAAATTTCAAATGCAATGGCATTAGAAAAGATAAAAGATATCAAAAATAGTGGCGCAAAATACGTCATTAGCGGTGATGGAGGCTGTTTATTAAACATCGGCGGGACATTGCGCCGTCATAACGAGGAGATACGCGCAGTGCATTTGTATGATTTTTTGATCGCTAGAATTTCAGGAGATACGCTATGAATTCGCATGAAAAGATCGTAAAACAAAAGGTTTGCGACGAACAGCTTAGAAAAAATTTAAGCTCTGCAATGCATACGCTGCAAAAAAATAGGCAAAATTTGACAAAAAACCGCTTTAATGAGTGGGAAAATTTGCGAAATAAAGGCAAAGATGTCAAAAACTACGCGCTTTCAAATTTAAAAACCCTCTTAGAAAAATTTGAAAAAAATGCCACAAATAACGGCTTTATTATCCACTGGGCGGACACAAAAGAAGAAGCCTGCAAGATTATCTATGAAATAATGCGCGAAAAAAACATCGATAAAATTTTAAAAGGCAAATCGATGGCAAGCGAAGAGATCCATCTAAATTCCTATCTCAAAGAGCGCGGATTAACAGCCACTGAGACCGATTTAGGCGAGTTTATTATCCAGCTAATCAACGAACCACCCGTGCATATCGTAGTCCCCGCAATCCACAAAAACCGCTACGAAGTGGGCGAAATTTTCCATAAACATATCGGCGCACCAAAAGAGAGTGAGCCACACAAACTAAACGAGATCGCACGAAATCATATGCGAAATGAGTTTAAAAGCCTAAAAATGGGGCTAGGCGGAGTAAATTTCGCTATTGCCGATGAGGGTGCAATAATGATGATAGAAAACGAAGGCAACGGCAGAATGTGCACAACAATCCCAAATATTACGATTAATATTTGTGGGATCGAAAAGGTGGTTGAAAGCTTTGAAGATGTCGCCACGCTAGATACTTTGCTTGTGCCATCAGCCACTGGGCAATTTATCGTAAATTACAACAACATAATCTCAGGCCCACGCCGCCCGGGCGAAAAAGATGGGCCAAAAGAGTGCCATATTGTAATGCTAAATAATAACCGCACTTCTATGGTTTGTAGCGATGAGTATTTTGAGAGTTTGCGCTGTATTCGGTGCGGATCATGCATGAATTTTTGCCCTGTGTATGATAAAATCGGCGGTCACAGCTACCGCTCAGTATACCCAGGACCAATCGGCGAAGTCATCACACCTCAAATTTTTGGCATGAGTAAAAATGCCGATATGCTTACGCTTTGTTCGCTTTGCGGTAGGTGTAGCGAGGTGTGTCCTGTAAAAATCCCGCTCGCAGATACGATACGAAAACTGCGCCGCGACAAGGTCGGAGAGGGAAAAAATTTAGCCACAAAAGGGGCAAATTTTAGCCGTTTAGAATCCATGACATTTCACGCATACACGGGCGTTTTGACAAATGGTTTTGCGTTTAGATCGGCTATTAATTCAGCAAGATTTGGCAATGGAATTATCAAAAAATTTGGCACGCAAATTCCTGTGATAAAAAAGTGGTTGCAATTTAAAGAATTTGGCGATTTTAGCTACGATTTACACAAAAATATCAAACAAATTTCAGGAGTAATCTATGAGTAAAAAAGATGAAATTTTAGAAAAAATCAAAACTCCATTTTTAAATTTTACTCGCGAAAAAGCCGATCCCGTGGGCTTTATACGCGATGAAAGCGATGATTTGTGCGTAGAATATATAGCTAGAGCGCGCGAAAATAAATCGGTCGTAATTGAGTGCGAAAAGAGCGAAATCACCGCAAAAATAAACGAAATTTTAGCCGAACAAAACGCGCAAAATTTGATATATCCATCTGGTTTGGGGATAAATTTAGATGAAATTGCGGCGAGCAAATTTGAGTTTAACAGACCGATTGAAGAGTTTAAAGAGCGACTTTTTGAATTTGATGTATCCATAATACGAGCGCGAAAAGCGGTGAGTTCACACGGCGTAATTTGCGTCGCCTCAAGCCAAACACAACCGCGCCTTTTAAGCCTAACTCCGCGCGTTTGCATAGTGCTTTTGCGCCGAAAAGATGTCGTAAAAAGCCTAAACGAAGCGATAAAACAGATCAAAAATGAAGATGGGCGTTTGCCGACAAACGTGCTTTTTATCTCGGGTCCATCGCGCACGTCTGATGTTGAGCTTGTGACCGTGCTTGGTGTGCATGGATCACAAAATTTGTATGTTCTAATCTATTAAATTAATGATTTTTATATTATAAACGCGCGATTTATCGGGGCAATTTGAAAGCTCCGAGCGCGCATATAAGCTAAACAAAAGTATTCAAAAGAACATTAAATTTATACTTACAAATTTGCACAGTTGTCTTTTAAAAATTTGTTTTTATAACATTGATGATTTATACTTAAATACGATAAACACAAAGCAAATTCGCTTTAATCGCGGATTTTCTAGCTTTAATACCGCAAATGAGTTTTATCGCCTCATTACAAATACGCTTTTTTCACGCATACTGCGCGCTTTTGTTTGGTTTAAAAAAGCTCATCAATCGTGATTTTCCTCTTAAATTTGATAATTTTTTCACTCATTTGCTATTAAAATTTTAGATAAATTTGCCTTGAAATTGTGCTTTGTAAATTTTTGAATTTTATATATTCGCCACAACAGACAAAGCTATTTTAACTGCCATTTTGCCCTGCTTGAGCTTATGATAATCAGAGCAAATTTAGCGCGATTAAAATTAAATTTTGACTAAATTTTAGCTATAATCCGCGCGATTTTTATCAAAAATTTTTAAGGAAACAAAATGAAATTTATCAAATTTACACTCATTTGCGCGCTATTTTTTAGCACGCAAACATTCGCCGCACAATCAAAAGACGGCATAGAAGGCTTTAAAGCTTACCAAAAAAAAGACTACAAAACAGCCCTAAAAAAATGGAAATTAGGCTGCACCAAAGGCGATGTAAATTCGTGCGTATCGATTGGCTCACTCTATCACGCAGGGCTTGGTGTAGATAAAAACGAGAGCAAAGCGATGGAAATTTATGAGCGGGGTTGCAACGCTAAATCAGGTCGCGCCTGCCACAATCTAGCCGCAGTCTATCAAAGCCGCGACGACAACATATCAGCGCAGAAATTTTACGAGCTAGGTTGCGAGGCAAAACTCCCATTTTCATGCCATAATCTTGCGATTTTAGAGCAAAAAAAACCCACACCAAACAACGCAAAAACGATAGAGTATTTCAAAAAAGCGTGCGATTATGAGGGCGCTTCCTCATGTCATTTACTCGCTCTTGCATACATAAATGGCGCTCCAGATTTGCAAAATGACGAAAAAAAAGGCGCAAATTTACTAAAAAAATCGTGCGATTTAGGCTTTATTCCAGCTTGTAATGACTACGGCGAAGTATTGCGTTTTGGCACAGGCGTAAAAAAAGATCCACAAAGCGCAGCGCAGCTGTTTAAAAAGGCTTGCGATGCGAAATTTGCCCCAGCTTGTGGCAATTTAGCATTTATGCATTTTTACGGCGAAAATGGCGCAAAAGATGAAAAAAAAGCCGTAGAATTACTGCGCAAATCGTGCAAATTTGG
>CAUUFG010000069.1:0-7917 GCA_963544335.1 uncultured Campylobacter sp. | reverse complement strand
TTTAGACGATTGGATGTTTTTGGATAGTAGTTGTGGATACGGCGATTTTTTACGCGAAATTTGCCATAAATTTGGCATAAGGAGAGTTGAGTAATCGGTAATCCACCCTATAATGATAAGGCTTTGATTATCAAAAATGGCGTAAAAAATCGCTTTTTTGCAATTGATAAAATGCGATTTAGGCATATCTTTTTTTTGATTATTATCGCGCTTTATGAGAAAAATCAACTTGGAATGAGTTATGAATTTATTCAGAATTTTGAATTTAAAACGCGAAGCCGTTGCATATTTTATACCCTATGCGATATAAATGCACTCAAACGCAATCGGAGTTTTTTATGAAAACAGAGTGTAAATTCGGTAAAAATTATTTTTGGAATCACTGCCATGCGCATTATTTATAGAAAAATTCATAGCAAAGAGTGCGGATATCTGGAAATTTCGGCACAAAATTTTGCTATTTTTATACGTGTTTTTCGAATTTTTGGACTTTTGAGTAGGGCTCGCAATCATGATTGTTTGGCGATTTTAGATTATATTCTAAGTGAATTTCTCAGTAGATAAATTTGAAGTTCAGGCTTATTTTACGCCACGCCGCATAGTAGTCGATATGCTTTTGCTAATCAAAAATCAAGGCGAAATTTTAGAGCCAAGTTGTGACAACGCGCGTTTGTTTTATTACATGGCTATCGAAATTAACGCTAAATGTCTTGAATATCATTTTTGATTATGCGACGACGAACGCCATATGCGCATCATCAAGACATTTTAAATCCAACAAAAGGCAAAATTGACCAAAATTAGCCAAATATTCGACAAGTGCACAAGAGTTTATAAGCTTAAAATTTGGATTGAATTTGTTTTGGATAAATGTTTGCAAAGTGCGCATAATAGAGAGCTGACGCTAATATCTGCTTTTGAACAGCTTTGATGTTTTAAAAAAGTGATCATTTGTTTTAAATTTGAGTTACATTTAGATTGAATTAAATCGTGCTGGGTTTTAAATTTCTAGCCAAATTTAGACTGCGATTGTTGCGTAATACAATCAAATTTCTAGCCAAATTTAATCAATTTCTTTTATTCAACTTCAGTTTTTTTAATCAAAATTTGCAAAAAAGCTTTTATTTTTGTGTTGCAAATTTTTAAAAGTGCTTTTGTTGTTTTGGATAATTTGTAGTTTAAAACGCAAATATTTAAATTTCTTTGAGCTATATTCGTTTTAAAAAGTTTATTTTTTATCCTTTTATTTTTCGCCTTTTGTTCTTGTTTGTTTAGGTTGCTGACATAAGATTTATCTTAAGCTTATTCATGTGTGATTTTTTGAAATCCGTGAGCGCTATTAGGCTAAATAATTTTTTATATCAAAACGGTAAAATTTCCGATTTTATCGACTTGGGCGATGTAAAATTTTCAAAAACGCGCAATTAAATTGTGCTATTTGGCGATTTATTTTTTGTAAAAGTCGGCGTAGTTAGTAAAAATGATGAAATTTTTGCCAACGAAAAGCAAAGAAATTTAGAGTTTTTCTATTCTTAAACCGCGAAAAATGGCAAAACAAGACCAATAAAAATGTGAGTTTTATAGTATTTTAAAGATGAACTAATATCGTGCAGAATCCGCAAATTTGATGAAAATAACCCATTTTGTTGCGCGACCACTAAAAGCCACGTCCATGTAAATGGCAAAATACATAATAAAAGCCATTTTTGACGCACGTCTACACCTATGACGAACTTTGCGAATTGATAGATACGTTAATTTTGGTGTATTGGGGTAAAATTCAAGCGAAAAATAATTTGTCTGAATTAAAGGTGCTAAATTTGTGCGTTTTGCTTTTAAAATAACAGAATAATTTCACACAAATTTGCAGGCAAATATCAAAAAACTGCCTGTTTTATGATATTTTTGATATCTTTTAAAGCTTAATTGAAGTGGCGATTTCCACCTTTCGTGTGGATATACTTTCGATATTTGCGCCCACGCTGATACCTTTGGCGCGCTCATATTCATATAAAAATTCAAACATTTCGCGCCCAAGCCTTACGATTTCACCAAGCGGATTAGGGGCGCTAAAAAGGCGTTCTTGAAAATATTGTAGGACAGCAATACCAAGCTAGCGCATAAATTCAAGCGTTTTTTTGCTCCCACATGGCGTAAAAGTGAAAATCATCGTCACTTTTTGATACCTAAATTTGCATAATCATCTAAAAATCGCTTTGCATTTTCGAGATTATAAACAGCTTGCGTGATGAAAAATCCACATCCAAGTGCTGTTTTTTGCGCTACTTTTAAGTCTTCGTCGCCTTTTTGTGACACTTTGGGATGCAAATCCTACTCAAATTTAAGTGTGGGGCGAGTCTGTTTTTTAGTTTATAAGCCTCACTTAAAGAGATTTTTGGTCTGTCTGTTTTGCTAGAAACGCCGACTAAAACGCAATTTGAAATTTGACTCTCTTTTAAATTTGCGCTAGATGTTTTACTAAAATTCGCGCTACCGCTTGATAAAATTTATTCATCAATTTGATTAAAATTTGCACTTTTGCAATCAATATTTTTACGTAAAAATTTGCTAATTCATCTTGTTTATTTGCCAACAGCCTTGTAAATTACCGCTTCATACGCGCTTTAAAGATAGTCACGCCAGTAAATTTCAGGTGCGAATGTTTTGCTAAATTCAAACGTGCGTTTTGCTTTGTTGCGCGCGCGTTAGATCATCACGCACAAAGCTCCAATTTAGGATAGTTACAGGACCTGTTAGTATGCCTTTTATAATCTTATTTGTGTGAGATTGCGCGTAAGTTATCCACTTTAGTGCCATTGGCTCATGGCGAGATACATCGCCAAATAACAACGGCGATTTTACGCAACGTGAGCCGTAGCTTTGTAGCCAGCCATTTTTGCTAAATGCATAGCCTTTTAGCTGTTTGCCAAATCGGATCTGGTAAATTTACATAGTTTACAGGAATAAACTAATAGTAGTCGTCGATAAAATCGCCAATTTAAACTCATCTTTTTTAATGTTTATTCGTTCATCAAACGGGACTTTAAGCACAAATTTTCTACACGTTCTCGCACTGCTTTGTTGTTTATTAAAGGTGAATTTGCGTGAATTAATCGCTTCACGATTTACGCTTAAAAGTGCGCTAAATTTCTCATCTAGCGTTTCGTTCTTCAAAAGCGAACACGAAGTACCGATATTTATGCGATTGTGCCTGATGAAGCTGGAAATTTTGGTGATTTTTTCTAAAAGCTGTTTTTGGCAGATGCTATTATGAATAAAATCTATGCCAACGCCAAAAAAATTGCGCTTTTAGCGCGACATATTGCTCTAAAAGCGCGCTAAGAAGCCAGCTCTCATCGCTAGTTTTGCTAAGTGCTAAAAAGGTAATAGGGCCGATTATATTGATTTTTGGTGTGATACCTAGCTTTTTTGCCTCTTTAAATTCGGCTAAAATTTTGCTTGGATTTAAGCTAAATTTGCTATCAAAAGATAGCTTAGGCACGATGTAGTAGTGATTTGTTTTAAACCACTTTGTTATCTTTATATCTCTTGCGTTTTTATTACCACGCGCCATTGCAAAATATAGTTCATTTCCGCTAAGCTCAGCAAATCGCTCAGTAATTGTGCCAAACATTACTATATGATCTAATATGATGTCATAAAATGAGAAATCCCCAGCGCTAATATAATCAATTTTGGCATATTTTGATAATTTAAATATCTTGT
Source organism: uncultured Campylobacter sp. (assembly GCA_963544335.1). Classification (GTDB taxonomy): domain Bacteria; phylum Campylobacterota; class Campylobacteria; order Campylobacterales; family Campylobacteraceae; genus Campylobacter_B. Next base: position 4,191 of record CAUUFG010000069.1, on the reverse strand, counting down.
GCGAAGCTTTTTTACGACATTTGCTTAACTTCAAAACATATTTTTTCTTTGAAAATTTAATATAAATTATGCTTTTTAAAAGCTGTTTTTAGGCATAAGCCAGACAAAATTGTAAAATTTAGAAATTTAATCTCTTTGTAAATATTAAAAATTAAAATTTTTAGAGAATGACAACCGGATTTTCGTAGCGAAAAGTAAAATTTGTAATACTCTTTGCCAATTATCGCAAATGCAAGCGCAAGCAATTGACGAGAAATCTCTACGATAAAATGGCTGAAAAAGATCTTTTGAAGTGCTAAGCATGGGATACATTATGTTTGTTCTCCTTAAATTATAAATTACAAAACAGGAGCTGGTTTTAATATGATTTTATTTAAGAAAAATATATATTAAAATAGTGAAAAAGTTGGCTATTTTTGATTTAAAATAATTTGAGATTTAATTTCATTCAATTCTAAATTTATAAAAAATCAACTAATTTCATTCATAAAATAAACATTAAATTTATTGAATAAATTTTCATTTTTTGCAAAATTTTTGCATCTTTTTAGTTGCAATACAGATTAGTTTCAGATTAAATTTGAAATTTATTTTAGGAAGAGGAGATGAGAAAAACACAGGAAAATCTCATAAATTTCAATCTGTTTTTTTGTGTCATTTTCGCCAAAAGGCAGATGTATATGAGAAAGGGTAAAAAGATTGTTCTTGGTGTATTTATCGCTGGTGGGGCTATTGGGATGCTAGTTTCGCTAGGGATAGGTAAAAGATTGGCGTAATTCTAGTAACGCTCACGTCGGTGTTAGTTGCACTGATTGTCATAATGTCAAAGCAGATAGCCCGATGGCTTTGAAAAAAAGAGCATCCAAAAGATAGTAAAAATCACGTAAGTGTGTTAGTTAGCTCAAAAACATGCGCCTCATGCCACTTAGGGCCCGATCATCCAAATATTGAAATTTACAACAACTCAATGCACGGACATATCTACAACGCAGAAGGTCAAAAATGGAACTTCAGCTCAGCACTAGATGCGTGTGAGATCCTGATTTTAGAGCCCCTACATGCACGACTTGTCACATGGCAGGAATTGGCGATTTAAATTCTACTCACAATGTCTCAAGGTGTTTAAGATGGAATTTGTGGGTGCCCCATAGCTTGTTGCATGATCGCGGTTTTGAAGTGCAACAAGATATAAGAAAGATGTGTGATATTTATGAAAAACGCATGAAAACGGGCAAAATTGAGGATTAAATTTTTATAAAATTTTCTAAATTGGGCGAATTTTTATTTTGTTTGGCGGAAATTTGGTTTGAATTAGACTAAATTTCGCCATTTTTTATGCAAAAATTATTTAAATTTCTATTTGTTATTACGATTATCGCGCTAAGTGAAATTTTTTAAAATTTGATTTGCTGGTTTGATATTTTACGCCAAATTTGCCGTGCATTTATGCTTTTTTGTTTATAAATATAAAATTTATCGCTACTTTGTTATCGCCATTTCAAACAAAACGTGATTTACAAAATCCGCGCTAGGTTTTAAAAGCTTATGGTTGCGATAATTTAAAATTTTTAAAGAGTTAATTTTTGCGCGAAAATCGTTTTGTCGCATCATAAATTTGTTTCGCAATGAATAATCTTTCGTGCAAAGCTAAATTGAATTAAATTGTTTTTGCTATTCTTGTGACTTTTGCTTTTTGGTTGCAAAACGTCACGCTTAGATAAAATTTACAGCAAAATCAAAATAAATTTCGTTTCAAAATCAGTCAAATTTTAAAGTGCAATCGTACAAATAAATGGGTTTGGTGATAATTGTTTTTAATGTCTGTTTTTGATTTTTTTTGCAAAAAATTTCTTTTAAAGCCAAAGTTAGACAATGAGAAAATTGCTTACTTGATAAATTTTAGTATTTTTTAAAATTTAATATTTGAGGCGATTTAAAAGATTTGCATTGTAAAGAGATTGAAATTTTTAAAGCAAATTTACTAACAATTTCGACTAATTTTTGATTATTACACTCAAAAGATTGCATTGCAAATTGCGCATAATGGACTTAAAATACTTAAAAATTTAATGGCTAATTTTGCGGAACATCTTTATTTTCATTTATGATTGCAATTGGATCGGAGATTTCATGTTTGTAATCCATCACCTCTATTTTGTTGTTTAAATCGCGATTTTCTTCTGTTAAAACGGATTTTTTAGTTGATAATTCCGCAATATCTCTGCTTAAAAAATAGATCTCATTGCGAATATAAATCACCGGAACCATTAGCAAAATAATTACACATATAATAATGTAAGCAATGAGCCCATCATAAAGTGTCAAATTTAGAGATTTTTCGTAAGAATTTTGATTATTTTGCAAATCTGAAAAATAATTTGATGAATTATATTGATTATTTTGTGTTTGATTTGTCGAATTATTTTGCGTAAAATTTTGCTGGTTATTGAAATTTGTGCTTTCCAAAATTTAATCCTTAAATTTAAAAACTCTAAGTTTAGCGCAAGAGCTTCGCGAATTTTTAGCTATCTCATTTGAAGTTGCGGTGATTGGTTTTTTTGTGACTATTTTACCCAGCTTGTGATTGTTCCCGCATCCGCATTTAAGTGCAAATTCTGGACAAATACAACTTTTTTCCCACTCTTTAAATGCATTTTTTATTATTCGATCTTCAAGAGAGTGGAATGAAATAATCGCAAAAATTGCCCCTTTTGGTGCTAATTTACTAACGTTTGTTAGTAAATTTTTTAGTTGCCCAAGCTCGTCATTTACCTCAATACGAATCGCTTGAAATCCCAAAATTGCGGTGCTTACGCTACGTTTATTGATATGCGATTCTCCAAAAATTTCAGCCAATTCTTTTGCGCTTTCTATTTGTTTGTTTTGTCTAAATTTGATAATTTTGTTAGCGTAAAAATTTGCATTTGGAATCTCACCATACTCTTTAAAAATGCGTGCAAGTTCCTCTTGCGGATAGAAATTTACAACAAATTTCGCATCTTTTTCTTGTGTCTTATCCATTCGCATATCAAGCGCGTCGCTTTTTATCGAAAATCCGCGCTCATTTTTGTCTAATTGAAGTGATGAAACTCCGATATCTGCGAGTATTCCTTGCACATTTTTAAGCTCATCATTAGAAAGTAAATTTAAGAAATTTGCAAAATCACTCTTGTAAATTTTAGCTCTTTTGTTATAAATTTCTAGCCTTTTTTTTGAAAATTCTATCGCTTCAACATCTTTATCACAGGCTAAAATTTCAATATTTTGATTGTTTTTTAACAGCTTTTCGCTATGCCCTGCAAACCCGAGCGTGCAATCAATAATTTTGCCTTTTGTATTTTTGAAAATTTCTAAAATTTCATCTGCTAAAACTGGAATGTGCGGTGCGTCCATCATTTGCCTTTTGTTTTTTTAAAATCCGTATAATAGCGAAATTTTTTGATTTAAAGGCGTAAAAATGGAGATGAAAAACGCGATTTGGGAGATAATAAATATCTCATCTGTAATGTTTAAAATGGGATTTTTAGGTGTTTATCACGGCTCAATTTCTGCAAAAATGGAGAATAATAAATTTATTATTAATAAAAAAGAGGCGATTTTTGATCGTTTGGGTGAGAGTGATTTGATTTTACTCTATGATAAGAAAGATTATCGTTGGAATGAGGCTAGTGATGATGGCTATATTCATCAAAACATCTACAAAAATATCCCAGATGCTAGGTATATAATTTACGCGATGCCACCATTTGCTATATCTTATTCGTTGAGCCACGATTTTATAATGCCAAAAGATTATCAAGGATATAAAAATTTTACTAAAATTAAAATTTACGACCCGCGACAATTTGATGATTGGTCTGAACGTGCGCCGTATGAAATTTATAAGGCTTTTAATCAAAATTCAAGCAACATCGCCGTTATAAAGGGCTATGGCGTCTATGCTTATGGTAGAAATACGTATGATATTGCGAAAAATATTGCGCTTTTGGAGAATAGTTGTAAAATGCTGTTTTTTGAAAAAATGGTAAATAAATAACCGCTAACAAAATTTTACTAACAAGCTATAACGCGTTAGAAAATAGTTGTTTCTAGTGCGATTTTTAGGCGAGTTTAAGATAAAGTTAGTAAAATAGCGGACTTTTTCGTTAGTTAGTTAATAGGGGAAAAATTATAATGATTGATTGGATGCAA